>JBFFCR010000109.1:0-10401 GCA_041559855.1 Anaerolineae bacterium
ATCCTCCAGCACGTACCCCGCCACCCCTACTCGCGGTCCGATGTCCGGCGGATCGTCAGCCTTTTATCTCACCTCCACCCGCCCGGATCGCGCCCGCGCGCCTAGAGGTCCCGTGTAGCTCCTTCGCACCCGCCGCTGGCCCATCACAGGGCCCCACAATACAAAAGACCCGGCTTCTTGGAGAAACCGGGTCTCTAGGATCCTTGATCTCGGTCCGAAAACCTCAATGACCTGAGGGACTGCTCAGAACTCAGTGGCTCCGGTGAAGGTAAAACCGTCCAGCTTGAGCGCCGGTTGGAGAGTGCCCCCCAGGCCGCCCATGCCCGGCAGCAAGCGCGGATCTTTGCCGATCATATCCACCCGGTTTAGCGCCTCGAGATAGCTCTGGGTAAAGCGCAGATTCTTGACGGGATAGGTGATCTCACCATTTTCGATCAGGAAGGTACCATCGCGGGTCATGCCGGTGATTACCACCCTGGTCGGCTCTACGGGCCGGGTATAGTGGAAGCGGGTCACGTACAGGCCCTTGTCCGTGCTGGCGATCATCTCCTCAAGCGATGCTTCACCCGCGCCAAAGAAGACGTTCAGGGGAAACGGTCCAAAGGAGTTGGGGGCAGGCAGCGCGTGACCGGTGGAGGCCCTGCCCTCCTTGCCGGCCCTGTAGGAATCATAGACGACGCCCCGGGCCACACCATTCTCGATCAGGTCCACACGCTGCTTGGGCACGCCCTCAAAGTCAAAGGGCACCGGAAGACCTTGGGGGTCCAGCCCATCGTCCCAGATGGAGACGCGCGGATCGACGATCTGCTGGCCGATCTTGCCCGCCATAAAGCTCCGTCCTTCCTGCATGGCGACGGCGCTAAAGCCGGTGTAAGACATCATCTGGATGAAATCCTGGACGGCATAGGGCTCCAAGATCACTGTGTATTCCCCTGGTTCCAGCGCTCTCGGATTCTGGCTGCGCAGGCACTTTTCCACCGCCTCGCGTCCAATGGCCTCGAAATCCATGTCGTTAACGTCCAGGGCCATCCCGGCAGCATAGCTGGCACTGGTCTCGCTCATGATGACTGTGTTGATATCGGCCCTGGTTGTCGAAAAGTGCCCGAACACGCCGAGCGAGTTGGCAACGCCGAACTCTAGCACCGCCGTGGTCAGCGCACCAGAGGCTACTACGCCTGCCTCGCGAGCCATCATGCAGATGGTGCCCACCCCCCGCGCCCGCTGCTCCGGGGTGCAATCCGCCGTCGCCTGGGAAAAGGCCACGACCTTGGGCAAGGGCTGCGGGCCAGGCAGTGACTTAAAGTCGGGATTCTCCGGCTGCAGACGGGCAATGGCCAGGGCGCCCTCCAGGGTTCGGGCCAGGGCCTCGTCGTCCAGGTTGTTGGTGCTTGCCACGCCCACCCGGCTGCCCAGCACCACGCGTATACGCACTGCAGTGTCGGTCTCGGCAACGTTCTGGTGGATGGTCGAATTGGCAAAGCGCGTCAGATACTCGTCACCGGCCATCACGACCACCTCGGTCTGGTCGGCAGTGGATCGGGCCAAAATGCCGTCGGTAAGCTTTTTGACTCGTTTCTCTCCTAGCATCGTGTCCCCCTCCCTACCTGATCATCCCGACTTGGACGTCGCGGAATCGTGCCGGCGCGGTCCCATGCCCGGTGTGCGCCGACTGGCCCGGCTGGCCTTTGCCGCAGTTGGGCGTCCCCCACACCTGCCAATGGTTCTCGTTGCAGATGGCGTCGCAACTGCCCCAGAAGCGCGGCGTGATACCGGTGTAGGTGGCGTTCTTGAGTAGCCGCCCCATCTTGCCATTCTTGATCTCGTACGCTATCTCGGTCCCGAACTGGAAGTTGAGGCGCTTGTCGTCAATGCTCCAGCTCTTGTTCATCTCCATATAGATACCGTCATCGGTATCCGCGATCAGGTCGTCGAACTCCCATTCCCCAGGCTCCAGGTTGACGTTCGTCATGCGGATGATGGGAATGCGGTTCCAGCCATCAGCGCGCATGGCCCCACCCGAGATCTCGGGGGCCGCATCGCCCACGATCTCCCGTAGCTGCTGGGCAGTCTCACGCGAGGTGAGGTAGCCGCAAAAGATGCCGCCGCGGACGATGGGCACCCGCTGTGCCGGCACGCCTTCGTCGTCCCAACCAAAAGTGCCCAACCCACCGGGAATGGTGGCATCGGCGGTCATGTTTACGATGTCCGAGCCGTAGCGGAACGAACCGTACTTTTCCGGGGTCAGAAAGCTGGTCCCGGCATAGCTCGCTTCAGTGCCGAACACGCGGTCCAGCTCAATGGGATGCCCGCACGACTCGTGCACCTGGAGGGCCAGTTGCGTGGCGCCCAGAATGAGAGTGGTCTCTCCGCTGGGACAGGGATCGGCGGTCAGCAGGGCCACCGCCTCCTCGCCGACGCGGGCAGCGTTGCCGGGTAGATCCATGGAGAGGATGGCCTCCCAGCCTTCCTGGCGCTGGTCGCGGGCAAAGGCATTGGGATAGGAACGTTTCTGGACCTCCCCCTTCTGCCGGTCCACCGCCGTCGCCGTGATGCCCCCACCCGATTCGATGATCTCCTGCTCCAAATAAGCGCCCTCGGTGTTGGCAAAGGTCTTTTGCTCGCGCCAGAAGCTTAGGCTTGAGCCTGCGACCATAACACCGTGCGTGGCCCGCATGCCCTCGTCAGCCTTGAGCAAGAGATCCAGCTTTTGCTCCAGAGACACGTCCCAGGGATCGATCTCCACCGGCGTGCGGTATGTGCCCAAGTGAGCCACGGGCGGTCCCAGCTTGACGTCGTGGGTCTTGAATAGACCACTGGCCCGGGCGATCTGCACCGCCTGAGCAATGATACGGTCGATCTCCCCGGGGGTGAGGATTGCCGAACTGGCAAAACCCCAAGCCCCGTCCACCACCACCCGCACGCCGAACCCCTGGCTCTCATTGTCCGAAATGCCTTCGACGACACCGTTCTTCACGTTGATCGCCTGCGTGCGCCGGACGACGATACGGATGTCAGCATAGCTTGCGCCCTGGACCTGTGCCAGGTTCAGGGCCCGTTCTGTGAGTGTTCTCAACGCCTTTCCTCCTTCTGTATTGATAGCTGGTGTGCCAGCCGCCCGACAAATTCAGGCAGCAGACCAATGTGCTCCAACTCCACGTATCCCTGCGCCTCGCCTGGCTGCGCGAGCACCGTCTCGTGCGCCCAGGTCAGGTGATAGGGGATGTATACAGCATGAGCACCCAAGGAAACCACAGGCAGGATGTCGCTGCGCAGCGAGTTCCCGACCATGACAAATCGCTCTGGAGGGATGCCATGCCTATCTAGCACCTCTCGGTATACCTTGTCCGTCTTGTCGGTCACCACCTCGACCTGGCTGAAATAGGGAGCCAACCCTGAGCGGTGGATCTTGCGCTCTTGGTCCAAGAGATCGCCCTTGGTGATCAACATCAGCCGGTACGATTTCGCCAATAATCGGATCACCTCCTCTACGTGATCCAGCAACCGGACTGGGGCTTGCTTCATCTCCTTGGCCATCTCGATGATGGCATGGATCTCGCTCGAGCCGATCTCGCCGCCGCTGACCCGGATCCCCGTCTCGATCATCGACAGCGCAAAGCTCTTTATCCCATAACCAAAGTGGGGCAGGTTTGCCATCTCGGTCTTGTAAAGCTCATCCAGCACTCCATCGTCAGGCTCGTAGGGAGCGAGCAATTCTTGAAACGTGACCTGGGCAGCGGAGTAGAGCGTCTCGTTGTGCCACAGGGTGTCGTCAGCATCAAAGGCTATCATCTCGATCATCACAGTCACTCACGCGCCCCGGCACCACCGTCCCTTGGCCTCGGGGGCGCGTATCGTTCATAGTAGCCCAGGACCTCGCCAACGGCATCGCGCACCACCCGCATATAGATGCGGCGCTCGTCTTCATCGGTGATCAGTCGCTCGTCCAGGCCCTCGTGCATCTCGGCCAGTATCTCTTTCATCATCCGCTGCGAGCGCTCGTTGTGGCAATCGAGCAGCGAGCGACCGATGAGCGACTCACCTTCCTTATAGTGAGCAATAGCCGCTTTGTTCATGTATTGCGTCACATGCTCCGTGTCCGCCACCAGGATCGGATCCTTCAGGCTGTCCAGAATCGAAGCCAGAAATGATGCACCAACCATGAAACCTCCATCTATCGCAGTTCGTTCAGTCGGCTGCACGCGAGCTAGAACAGGCCCTCCACACTCAGGTACCTCTGGCCTGTGTCTGCCATGATGCAGACGATAACACTGCCCTCTGCCGAGCTGCGCGCTTGCGCCAATGCAACGTGGGCTGTCGCCCCCGACGAGATGCCAACCAGCAGGCCCTCCTCACGAGCTAGGCGCCGGCACATGGCAAACGCCTCTCCCTCGCTCACCAAGGCGATCTCGTCGATGATCGAGCGATCCAATGTCTCCGGCACAAAGCCAGGAGCGGTTCCCATCATGCGATGCGGCCGGAAGATGCCCTGCGAGATGGTTGGCGACTCTGCCGGCTCCACGGCGACCAAGCGCACGCTCGACTTTTCCTCCTTGAGATAGCGGCCCGCACCACAGATCGTCCCCCCAGTACCCAGCGCAGCCACCAACACGTCCACCCGCCCATCTGTGTCCTGCCAGATCTCCGGTCCGGTCCCTTCGTAGTGCGCGCGGGGATTCGACCGGTTGACATGCTGGCCGACGTAAAAGTACTCGTGGTGCTCAGCGCAGATCGCCTTGAGCCTCCCCCGCGCGCCCGCCGTGCCTTCTGCCGCAGGCGTGAGAACCAGTTCCGCACCTAGCGCACGCAGGACTTGGCGTCGCTCGAGGCTCTGGATTTCCGACATGACCAGAATCGCCTTGTAACCCTTTACTGCGGCGATCAGAGCCACCGCCATGCCGGTGTTGCCGCTGGTGCACTCGATCAAGGTGCAACCCGGCGAGAGCTCACCCCTAGCCTCGGCATCCTCTATGATCTGCAGCACGGCCCGGTCCTTGAGGCTGAGCGGGTTCATGAACTCGCACTTGGCATAGATCTGACAGTCCGGTGCCAACCGTCCCAGCCTTAGCAACGGTGTGTCGCCGATCATGTCGGTGATGCTACGATGGGATCTCATGGTCACCTACCTGCCCGCCCCACGTCCCTTGACAGCGCTTGACCGAATGCGAAAAGCATTGTACAATAGGCGCGCTCGTGGGCCAAACCGCGGACTGAGCATTGCCACCGGGGCCGGTACGGAGATCAAACTTACGAGCAGAACGTTCGCAGAACGGGGGCCGAAGCCATGCCCGTCTATGAATACCATTGCGCCGATTGTGATCAGGACTTTGTCAAGCTCCGTCCGATGAGCCAGGCCAGCGCGCCTGCTCTTTGCGTTCATTGCGGCAGCGAACACACCATCCGGGCCATCTCCCTCTTCTCAGCCGTCAGCAAGAGCAGCAATGGCGGCACACAAGCTGTCAGCGGGACTGGAGGGAGCTGTGCCTCGTGCGTGGGAACCAGCTGTGCTACCTGCAACCACTAGCTAGGGACAAGAGAGAGAGGAACATCATGGACCTTTTCGACAAATGCCAGAAATGGACCAGAGCCGAGGAGGCAAAGGAGGCGGGCCTCTATCCCTACTTTATGCCACTGGATGATACCGAAGGCACAGAGGTCACCATCGGCGATAAAAAGCTGATCATGATCGGCTCGAACAACTACTTGGGACTGACCACCCACCCCAAGGTCCTGGAGGCGTCCATCAAAGCGACCCGCCGGCTCGGTACCAGTTGCACCGGCTCGCGCTTCCTGAACGGCACGCTGGCCTGGCATCTGCACCTGGAACAGCGCCTGGCCGAGTATGTGCAGAAGGAGGCAGCTCTCGTATTCAGCACAGGCTACCAGGTCAACGTAGGCACCATCTCGACACTCATTGGCCGAAACGACGTTGCCATCACAGATAAGGATGACCACGCCAGCATCGTGGATGGTTGCCACATGTCCTTCGGCAAGATGAGACGCTTCCGCCACAACGACGTGACGGATCTGGAACGCGTGCTGAGCAAGCTTCCCCCAGAGTGCGGGAAGCTGGTGGTGGTCGACGGCGTGTTCAGCATGGGAGGCGATATCGCGCCCCTGCCGGACATCATCCCCCTGTGCAAGGAGTATGACGCTAGACTGATGGTGGACGACGCTCACTCTATCGGGGTGTTGGGCGGCGGCAAGGGCACGGCCATCCATTTGGGGGTAAATGAGGGCGTGGATCTGGTCATGGGCACCTTTAGCAAGTCGTTCGCTTCCCTGGGCGGGTTCATCGCCGGCTCAGAACGGGTGATCGACTATATCAAGCACACCGCCCGCTCGCTCATGTTCAGTGCTTCGATGCCGCCCGGGAATGTGGCAGCTGTCTCAGCTGCGCTGGATGTGATGATCGAAGAGCCCGAACGCATCGAGCGGGTCAATCAGCTCGGCGACAGGATGCGACTCGAGTTCCAAAGGCTCGGCTTCAACACAGGTCCCAGCCAGACGCCGATCATCCCCATCATGATCGGCGACGAGGCCGCGACGCTGCTCACCTGGAAGCTGCTGTTTGAGGAGGGTGTGTACACGAATCCCGTGGTTTCGCCTGGCGTGCCGCCTGACCAGTGTCTACTACGCACCAGCTACATGGCCACACACACCGACGAGCAGATGAGCTTTGTCCTTGAAAAGTTCGAAAAGATAGGCAAGATGCTTGGCATGATCTAGCGCGACGACGTTCCAGAGCGAATGCCGGACGCCTGGCATCGAAGGTTCTGGGTCCGCGAACTCGCTGGACTGATCGCGAGCCCACAGCGGTTCCGCCCCCCAGTGTACAATCGTGCAGAGGGCCTACTTGTGCGGATTTCTCGCGGGCTGATCGACTGCAGCAAGCTTGCCATGCAGCCAGAGTTGGGTTATAATGCTCGCACTTGTCACGGCATGTGCCTGGCAGCAGGCAGATGCCACTAGATACGCGAATAAGGTGCATAGATGCAATCAGAAGAACAGCTGAAGCCCGGGGGACGCTCAGCTCTCCGAGATCTTGTAGAGACCATAATCTTCACCCTGCTGATCTACTTCCTCGTTCGTTTCTTCCTGTTCGAGAACTATCGAGTGGTAGGCCACAGCATGGATCCCACTTTGCAGGACGAGCAGTTCCTCGTGGTGAACAAGCTCAGCTATCGAATCGGCGAGCCCGAGCGAGGGGATATCGTCGTCTTTGAGGATCCGCACGATCCTGGCCGCAAGCTGATCAAGCGCGTGATTGGGCTACCCGGTGAAGTGGTTGAGATCCAGCACGGAGAGGTGTACATTAACGGACAGAAACTGCATGAACCGTACATCAACGATCTGGGATTCTACTCGGCGGCTGCTTCAGCTCTCCCGGCGGGTGAGTATTACGTCTTGGGTGACAATCGGAACAACTCGAGCGACTCCCACACTTGGGGGCCGCTGAGCGGCGACGCTATCGTGGGCAAGGCATGGCTATCCTACTGGCCCCCAGAGCTATGGGGGATCGTGCCACACGAGGCGTATGGAAGCGTCCCATAGCTGGACACAGGTCACAAGGGACCGCTGATGAGCATGCTGCAATCGGAGGACGAGGTCAAGGCGATCGTGCGAGAGGTCCTGCTCCGGACCTTGGGGCCCGATGGAGTCGAGGGTGGTTCGGCCGGAACGCCCGCCAATCCAGCCAGCCGCCAGGCTCGACCAACGATCACCGAGGCCGACGTGTCCGCGGTGCGCACGGGTGGAAAACTGTCTGTACCAGTGGGCGCCGTGATCACGCCGCTGGCACGCGATGCCGCCATCGATCGGCAGGTGGAGTTGGTGCTCGAACCAGTGATCGCCCCAGAGGCGAGTCGACGGAGCGCGCCCGGAAATGCAAAGACGGTCGCCCTTGGCGCGGATCACGGCGGCTTCGCGATGAAGGAGGATCTGAAAGGGTTTCTGCGGGAGCTAGGCTACGAGATCATCGACTGTGGTACCGGCAGCACAGCCTCGGTGGACTATCCTGACTATGCCTACGCAGTTGCCAAGTTAGTATCGGAAGGGCGCGCCTGGCGTGGGATCGTGGTGGACGGGGCAGGGATTGGATCCTGCATGGCAGCGAACAAGGTTCCCGGAGTTCGTGCAGCGCTGTGTTATGACCACGCCACTGCGGTAAACTCGCGCGAGCACAACGACGCAAATGTGCTCACGCTTGGTGGGGTTCTGCTCGGTACCAACCTAGCCCGCCAGATCGCCATGACCTGGCTCAAGACCCAGTTCGGTGGCGGGCGTCATGCACGCCGCGTTGACAAGATCATGGCCATCGAGAAACGATTCCTGAATAGGTGAGAGACCCTTGCCCGAGAGGCAACAGTGAAGCTTGACACAGCAACCGTTGAACGCCTGACCGAAGAGATCACCAGGCAGGTCCTGATCCTCCTGACCGAGGAGCAGGCCAGGTCCCAGGCGGGAGATAATGGCACGTGCACCGATTGCATCGGAGCCTGCGTAGCACAATGTAAAGAGAAGGTCCAGCAGGTGGTGGATGCCGGTGCGTCGCGCCTCACATCGACCTTGGGCAACGTCGACATCGGCACGGAAGTTGCCAAGTTGATCGACCACACCCTACTCAAGGCAGATGCGACCCAGGATCAGATCGCCCAGCTCTGCTACGAGGCCCGGAAGTTTGGCTTTGCTGCCGTGTGTGTCAATCCCACACACGTGAAATTGTGCAGCCAGCTTCTGCGCGGAACAGAGGTGCACGTGTGCACGGTGGTCGGTTTCCCACTGGGTGCAACACCGCCGGAGGTCAAGGCCTACGAGACCCAACAGGCCATCGAGGATGGTGCCACCGAAGTCGATATGGTAATCAACATTGGCGCACTCAAGTCGAAGGATTACGCGCTGGTGGAGCGGGACATTGCGATGGTGGCACGCGCTTGCCACGCTGGCGGAGCCATCCTGAAGGTGATCATCGAAGCGGCGTTGCTGACAGATGACGAGAAGGTGATCGCATGCCAGCTGGCCAAAGCGGCCGGCGCTGATTATGTCAAAACGAGCACCGGATTCGGCCCGGGCGGCGCTACCGCCCATGATGTCGCGCTGATGCGCCGCGCAGTGGGCCCTGGGTTGGGCGTGAAGGCCGCTGGAGGCATCAAGAACTTGGCCGATGCGAAAGAGATGGTGGCTGCCGGAGCCACTCGCATCGGGGCCAGCGCCGGTGTCAAGATCGTGCAGGAAGCGGCATGAATCCCACCTGTGTCCTGATGGACAGGACAGCCGGGTCAGATAGTAGCAGACAAGGAGACGAACATTGGCGGTAGATCTACGTTCTTACGTATTCTTGGACAGCCTTCAGCCTCAGATGGCTGCATTCATCGGCTCAACAGCACGGGGATTCCTTCCCCTTGCTGGCGACGCATCGCTGTGGGTCGAGATCTCGCCTGGGATCGAGATCAATCGTATCACCGACGTGGCACTCAAGTCCACCAAGGTGCGGCCCGCTGTGCAAGTCGTGGAGCGGCTCTTTGGTCTTCTGGAGGTTCACTCGTCCGATCAGGCTGAGGTCCGGGCCTCAGGGGCAGCCATCCTCGACGCACTCGGCGTGCAGGCAGATGAACGCTGGAAGCCAGTGATCCACTCCAGTCAGATCATCCGCAGGGTGGATGCTCACCAAACCCAGCTGATCAACCGAAACCGCAACGGTATGATGCTGATTGCGGACCAGACGCTGTACATCATGGAGTTGGAGCCCGCGGCCTATGCCGTCTTGGCTGCCAATGAGGCCGAAAAGGCGGCCAACATCAACATCGTCGAGGTGAGGCCCTTTGGTAGCTTTGGGCGCGTGTACCTCGGTGGTGAGGAGCGCGATATCATGGCTGGATACACGGCAGCGGTACAGGCCATTGAAGACCTCACTGGGCGCACCATGGAGGCCCGCCGAAGGGCATAGAGATCAACACGTGCCATTAGACACGTGAACCATCCAAGGAGGATAGCACACAAATGGCAGAAGCATTAGGCATGATCGAAACGCGGGGCTTTGCATCAGTAGTCGAAGCGGCGGACGCGATGGTCAAGGCCGCCAAGGTTGAACTGGTGGGTTATGAAAAGATCGGCGGTGGGTACGTGACCGCCATCGTACGTGGCGACGTCGCCGCCTGCAAGGCTGCAGTGGAGGCCGGTGTTCGCGGCGCTGAGAAGGTTGGCGAAGTTGTGTCGGTCCACGTCATCCCCAGGCCTCACGTGAACATCGATCTGGTGTTGCCACTGGGCAGGCGCGAACAGGTGCTGCAAGAGCTGGGAGAGTAGACGCTGGATGAATCTACTGCACGAATTGCCTCCGGGGCCCGATGCGCCTAGCGTGATCTATGTCGTGGTCGAGGTCCCAAAAGGTAGCCGGAACAAGTA
>JBFFCR010000110.1:0-10397 GCA_041559855.1 Anaerolineae bacterium
TCCATCTCGTACACGATCTGTCCGTGTTTGGGCGGGACGAACCCGCTGTAGCCGTCGGGCGTTGTGCGCCAGTGGTAGGTCGACAGGTACTGGTACTCGAGCTGCGGCCCGCCAGGTGTGAATGCCATCGGCAATTCCAGCGCGGGGCCCGCTCCATGGTTCGCCAGCCAGCCATAGACCGGCGGCACGTCGCTGCCCACCGGAACGGCCTCGACCTGGGCAGCGGGCCAGGCCAAAGACTCCAGCACGACCAGCGCCACAACCAACAGCGCGCCTGCTCCGGCCAGCGCCGGCTTCCCGCCGCGAGCTTGGCGCTCCCCTGCCTGCCGGTCCCTCCCTGCGACCACGCCATAGCCCGCCAGGACTGCCAGTGATAGCATCACGAGCGCGTCAAAGCGCACCGGGGCACGCAGAGCCTTGAATCCAGGCACCACGGAATAAAGCCAGGCGTAGGGCAGAGGGACCTCCAATCCCACGGGTTCGCCGGGCGCCAGGTAGAGCCGCGGCCCGAACGACAATACAAGGGAGAGCAGAGCCAGGAGCAAGAAGAACCACTGCAAGCGCCGCGTGCGTCCCCGTCCCCGTGCCAGGCCCCACAACGCCAACGTCAGCGCCAGCAGCCCTGGAAAGAGAGCATCCACCGCATATCCTCCCGCGATGGGTGTGTCGTCGCTGGGCAGCCACCGCCCGTGAAACACGCTATCCGGCGACACCATGACGTACTGGCGCAGGCTGGCCGAAAACGGCTCGCTGTCCGCGAGGCTGCGCTCAAAGCCCAGTTCGCGCTGCACCTGGAAATAGGGCACTGCAAAGGGCAACACAATCAACATGCACAGCACCGCCGCCACAAGCAGGTGCAGCGCCATCCTCGGGACCGGAGCTCCCCCGTACGGTCGTCCTCTGGCCCGCAGCCAAACCCTGACGGCGAGCTGCCAGAGGATCAGCCCAGCGACTGCCATGGCCAACAGAATGGAGTAATAGAACGACGAGAGAGATTGCAGGCAGAAGAAAAGCACAAAGACCGCGACATAGCGCGCCCTTGGCTGGCGCATCAGTTGAAACAGCGCCAGCAGCGCAAACGGCATCCACTGGGTGGTCAGCAGTTGGGCCTGGGCCAGGTTGGTCATACGGTACGCAGAGAAGGCAAAGATCGTCCCCGCCACCAGGCCCGCACCGGGGGAACGCGTCAACCGCAGCACCAGGAGGTACGTGCCCAGGCCTGACAGCACGAATGATAATAGCAGCGCCGCGTTGTATCCCAGCACTGGATTGCCCGTCGCCGCCGTGACCGGCAGCGCCAGCAACCCGTTGCCCAGGAGCAGCTCCGAATAGGCCAACGTGCGCGGGTAGGGGAAAAAGATGTTCGCGTCGAACAAACCTAGCGGATCGCTGAGGAGTTGGTGCCCGTCCCAGGCCGTGATCCACACATTGAGCAGCGCATCCTGCCGGTCCTCCACCGCATCTGCCATGTGGAGGGCCAGGGGATACGTGAGCACCAGGCTCAGTACGACGAACAGCAACAGCGCCGCTACGGTGGCTCTGCGCAACACTCACTCCCGTTCCATAGCATAGGGTTCGCCTCTGGACGTCCATTCTACTGCAAGGCAGGTGAATGCGCAAGCCGCGCCTGGCGCCGAATTAGCGCCCCGTCAAAGTCGCTGGGTGCCCGCGGTTGCTCGCGATCTGGCGATCCCTCGCGAGCGTTGCTGGGCTTTCCGGGACGTTGAGAGGGCTCTGGGGGCCGAATCTGGCGCGTGTCGTTTGCTTCTGCGATCGAAGGGTGGTATACTTGCGCGGTGATCACCGATTACTTGAGTATGTTGCGCCTGTTCAGCCGGGACCTGCGCCTGTTCCTGATCACCGGGGCACTCGTTGCCCTGGCCTGGGATGGCATGCGTTCCGTGGTCTTGAATCTGTACCTGCTGCGGCTGGGCTACGGTCCGGAGTTTGTCGGCCTGCTCAATGGTGTAGGTGCGTTTGCCCTTGCGCTGTTTTGCCCACCAGCGGGCGTCATGGGTACCCGGTGGGGCAGCCGCAAGATGCTCATTGCCGGCCTGGCTTTGATGGCCGCTGGATTCTGCCTGCTGCCTCTGTCCGAGTCTCTGGTTCCAGACCTGCGCACCGGGTGGTTGCAGGGCGCGAATATCCTGACCAACCTGGGCTTTGCCCTATACCTGGTCAATGGCCTGCCCTTTATGATGAACACCACAGGGAGAAAGGAACGAGTGCATGCTTTCTCCTTCCACAGCGCGCTACTCCCTCTCGTCGCGTTTGGCGGAAGTCTGTTGGCCGGCGTTCTGCCGGGCATCCTGGCTTCTCTGTCCGGCGTCCCGCTGACCGAGGCCGCTCCCTATCGCTTCACGCTCTGGTTGGCCGGCCTGCTCCTCATCCCCTCGGTGCCGGTGCTCCTGTTCGCGCGCTCAGCCGGCAGACTTGAGGTGCAGAGCCCCGCGATCGATGCCGACAAAGCAGGCTCCATGCGGGCGCCCATCGGCCTGATCGTAGCCATTGCCCTGGTCATGGCCCTCCGCTTTGGGGGTCGAGGACCGGTGGTCACTTTCTTCAATGTATACATGGACAGCGAGATGGGCATCTCCACAGCCCTGATCGGCGGCATCTCGGCAATCGCGATGCTGATTGCTGTCCCCGCGGCGCTTATCGCCCCACCGATCGTGGCGCGCTGGGGGAATGCCCGCACCATCGTTGCCGGCATGATCGGACTGGCCCTCTGCACGCTGCCCCTGGCATTGATCCCGCACTGGCCGGCTGCCAGTCTGGCCTATGTCGGCTCGTCGGCCATGTTCTCGCTCACCGTTGGACCGCAGCGCGTCTTTTCCCAGGAACTGGTGGCGCCGCGCTGGCAAGCATCCATGGCATCGGCTTTCATGATGGGAGCAGGACTGGCCTTTGCCATCGTGTCCCTGGCCGGTGGCTATCTCATCGTGGGGTTGGGATACCGCGCTTTCTTTCTCATCTCCACAGGTTTGATCGCCACCGCGACCCTTTTCTTCTGGTTCTACTTTCGCGTCCCGCGCGGTGAGCTGGCTCGACAGCCCTTTCCCGATGACAGCCAATAGGCGGGGATTCCGCACCTGTCCAGCCTAGCCCAGATTGCACACCCCACCCGGTTTGCCAAGACCTTAATTTTGACGCTCCCCGCCTTTTACCGTATGATGGGGCGACGAACTAGAATGGTTGGTGGACAATGCTGGACAAAGTCAAACTGGTTGAAGAACGATACGAAGAGCTGAACCGGCTCATGGCCGACCCCGAGGTGGTAACCGATCACGTCAAGGTCACCGAGTACGCCCAGGAACAGGCCGAGATCCAGGAGCTGGTGCAGGCATACAGGCGCTACGAGGCCCTCAGCCAGGAGATGGCTGACACCCATGTGCTGGCAGAACTCGAAGACGACGCCGAGATACAGGAGATGGCCGAACAGGAGGTCTCCCGCATAGAAGGTGAGATGGAGACTTTGTACGAGCGCATGCGGCTGCTGCTCCTACCCAAGGATCCGAACGACGCGAAGAATGTCATCATGGAGGTCCGCGCCGGAGCCGGCGGCGACGAAGCCGGTATCTTTGCAGCAGATCTGTACCGCATGTACACCCGCTATGCCGAAGCCCAAAGGTGGAAGACCGAGATACTCAGCTCCAACAGCACCGGCGTGGGCGGGTTCAAAGAGGTGATCTTTCAGATCGTGGGCAAGGGGGCCTACTCGCGGCTCAAGTACGAAAGCGGCGTCCACCGCGTGCAGCGCGTGCCGGTCACAGAGTCGCAGGGCCGCATCCACACCTCCACCGCCACGGTGGCCGTCCTGCCCGAGATCGACGAAGTCGAGATCGAGATCAATCCCGCCGACCTGGACATCACCGTGTATATCTCTTCAGGGCCGGGCGGCCAGCATATGCAAAAGAATGCCACGGCAGTGCGCATCGTGCACAAGCCCACCGACACCGTCGTCTCTTGCGAGAGCGAGCGCAGCCAGACCCAGAACCGCGAGCGGGCAATGGCCGTTCTGCGTGCGCGGCTTTACGAGGCCGAGCAACTGGCACAGATGGAAGAACGGGGCGAGGAGCGCCGCCTGCAGGTGGGCTCGGGCGAGCGCAGCGAAAAGATCCGCACTTACAACTATCCTCAGAACCGCGTCACCGATCACCGTATCGGGTTGACCCTCTATCGCCTGGAGACGATCGTGGATGGCGACCTGGACGAGATCATAGACGAGCTGGCCACCACCGACCAAGCAGAGCGGCTGCAAGCCATCGGGGCGTGAGCGGATGCGGCTCGACAAGGCTCTGGTCCAGGCAACCACCCACCTGGCCAACCGGGGCGTCGAGTCGCCCCAGTTGGACGCCGAGCTCTTGCTTGCTCACGTCCTGGGCGTGAACCGGGCCGCAATTCTGGCCCGGCCCGAGCAACGGCTGACCCCCAAGCAACTGACTCAGTATCGAGAACTGACTGCCCGGCGCGGCAACCGGGAACCGTTGGCCTATATCACCGGTCATCGAGAATTCTTTGGCCTGAATCTTGTGGTGGACCATCGGGTCCTGATCCCGCGGCCCGAGACTGAGCTTCTGGTCGAACGCGCGCTGGCTATCGCCAAGTGTATGGCGTCGCCGATCCAAATCGCAGACGTAGGGGCCGGCAGCGGGGCCATCGCTGTCTCGCTGGCCGCGCACCTTACCAGGGCCACTGTATATGCCCTCGATGACTCGGAAGACGCCCTGGAGGTCGTGGCGGAGAACGCTCGCCGCCAATACGTTGCCGGCCGTGTCCGCTGCGTGCAAAGCGACCTGCTCTCTGCACTCCCGAACCCTGTGGACCTGATCGCTGCGAACCTGCCCTATGTCACCACCGATGAATGGGAGCAGCTTGCCCCCGAGATCCGTGATCACGAACCCCGTTCCGCCCTCGATGGGGGAACCGACGGCCTGGCGCTCGTAGGCCGCTTGTTGGCAACTGCCGGTCCCTCCCTCCGGCCCGGTGGCGCGATGCTGTTGGAGATCGGCGCGGGCCAGGGGGTCGCGGTGACCAACCTGGCTCAAGCGTGTCTTCCCAAAGCCCGTGTGCAGTTGGTGCAGGACTATGCAGGGTTGGACCGGCTCCTCGTTGTCGAGACCGGTCCGGGCAACACCGCCTGACCGAGCCGTGCCGCGGTCCATCGATGCCGGTGACCCTCAGCGCCCAGGCGAGCCCGACCCCTTGTACGCCACCACGCCAAAGGCTTCCGGCCTGCGGACGATCCGCGCAAAGCCCGATTCCTGCAAGCGGCGCGTGACGCCCTTGACCACGTTGCGGCCGGAGCGGCTGTTCAGGTCCCCGACGTAGTGAAACAGCCGTCCGCGAGGCCGCATCACGCGGTACAGGTGCCGGTAAAATGCGCCCGAGTAGAGCTCGCCTGCCAAGCTGAATACCGGCGGATCGTGGACTATGCGCGAAAAGGACTCGTCCTCGAAGCCCTGGATCACCTCGAAGGAATCGTCCACCACCTGTTCGATGCGGGGATGCTCGAACAGCGCGCGCGACCAGGGATTCAGACGCGCCACCTCCAACACGGCCGGATCCAGTTCAATCGTCACCACATGATCGGCGGTCCTGGCAGCCTCGATGGCCGTGTACCCCAGCCCTGTACAGGTATCCAGCACCCGCCCGGCGAGGGGCGCCACGGTCCGGACCTTGGATAGCGTGTCCCGGTGAGGATCGGTGCCCTTGATCCTGTGCATAGGGATGCCCGAAACCAGCAAGGTTGGAGCACCCTCGGTGGGCATCAGGCTGTAGGCGCGGCCCAGGAACTCGGAGAAGGTCTGAATCTTGAGCGCGTGATTGTCCTCGACCAGGTAGCAGCCCGTCTCGCTCTGCTCGATCTCGCGCACGATATCCCAGGGCAGCCACTGTCCATCGGGAAACGCCGCGCGATCCGCCTCCAGCCGCACGCTGGCAATGGTCAAACCCAGATCGAGCGAAGTGGAAGCCGCGTCTTCGCCTGCCTCTCGAGCGCGCAAGAGCGGCCCGACCTGGTGGCGCGACAGCACGATCTGGCTACTCAATCCCCTCACCCTTTCGGTCGATGGGCGGTAGTGTGTGCGGCCCATCTGTCGAGCCTTCCGAGACCCACGCATCGTGCTCTAGCGCTGCGCGGCCGATCTCGCCGGCGCGGCTGATGGCCCACTTGACACAGATTGGGCCCGCGATCTGCACCACAAAGGTGGTAGCGGTGATGACGTTGATGACAAGCGCCCCCAGGGCCTCTCCCTCCGCTCCAAAGCTGGAGAAGCGCCTCGACGAGGCCAGCGCTAGCCCAATGGCGACCCCGGCCTGGGAGAGCAAGCCGAGGCCGAGATTGTTCCGCACCACGGGTTCGGCGCGGCCCACCGTTCCCCCCAGCCACGCGCCAAGGAACTTGCCTCCGCTGCGCAACAAGATATAGGCAACGCCCAGCAGCCCCATCGACGGCAACAGCTTGATCTGGAAACGGGCTCCGACCAACGTAAAGAACAACACATAGATCACCGGACCCGCCTGCTCGATGGTGTAGCGTATGTGCCGCCCGTGGTCGGGACAGCGGTTGACGACCACCACGCCGATGATCATGCTGGTCAGGATCAGGGAGAAGCCAAACGCCTCCGAAAGGCCCACACCCAGGAACACGAAGGCAATGGAAACCGCCATGGCATCGTGCTGCACGGTCATGCGGCACATGATCCGGTCCAGCAACAACCCCAGCCCCCCACCAACCAGCAGCGACCCGCCGATTTCGATCAGTGGTAGCTTTAGGATTTGCATGACCACTGGAGGGCCGGAATGAGCCAGAAGCGATTCGGCAAAGGCAGCGGCGATGCTATAGAACAGCAGGGCCAGCGCGTCATCCATGCCGACCACTGCGAGCAGGGTGGTAGTTAGCGGCCCCTTTGCATCATACTCTGCGAGCACATCCACGGTTGCTGCCGGTGCCGTCGCCGACGCTAACGCGCCAAAGATGAACGCTGTGTGCCAGGAACCGGTCAGTACGTAGATGCCCAGCGTCACCAGGGCAAAGGTTCCGAAGGCCTCGAACACCAGGATGAACAGGATGCTGCGCCCCAATCGCTTCAAGTCGCCAAGCAGAAGGTGGCTGCCAATGTCGAAACCGATCAGCCCCAGCGCGACCTCGCTGACCACGGTCAGTTGCTCGCTCAACTCGAGGGGCACGACGTTGAGCAGCGAGGGTCCCAGAGCTACGCCGATGAGGATAAATCCCACAACCTGAGGGATGCCAAACCGCTGAAACAGCTTGCTGCCGAGGAAGGACAGGGCAATGACGGCGCCGATCACCGTCAGGATGTGCGGTTCGTAGTGGATTCCAAGGATCTCCTGCATCGTCTAGTCTGCTCCACAGCGTGGCCCGTTTGCGTCAGCCCTGGCAGCTGGCGGAAACGGGCCACGTTCATTAACCGGATCTTGCCGGCTCAACCGCTTCACTCAGCCAAGCCCAGCAAATAGGTCGTGGCTATCCCCATCCTCTCCCACGAGGGTTTCGGCAAGCTGGAAGCACTCCCAGGCCTGCAGCTCGCGCATGATCTCGGGTGGCAGGCTGGCAAAGATGCTGTCGGCGCTGAGCTGGGTTGCGTGACACGCCACCGCCGCCTGCTTTGTGGGCCAAACGTCGCGGACATGGATGTCTGTGGTACAGGCTTCATCAGGCAGGCCAAAGTTTTCGAGACGCTCCCGATAGCGTTGCGGCACGTCGAGCCCGAGTTCCTCCAGTTTCTCGACCACCGACCGGAAGAAACGACTGGGGATGGCGGTATAGTACAGTTTGCTCGCCCGATGTGGTTCCAGGCCGGACTCGATCTGGTCCGTATACCTCTGCGGATCAGCGGCCGCGAAGTAGGCTTCCTTGGTGATGTAGTGAATGGCAACGTGGTCGGGATGCCCGTACCCGCCATGCTCGTCGAAGGTGACCACCACGTCAGGCTTACCGCGGCGGATGTGGGCCACAACCTTGCCCACTGCTTCATCGAAATCGGCCTGGGCCAGGGCGCGTGGATCCTGATTGTCTGCAGTCCCGGCCATGCCGGAATCACGATAGTCGAGGAAGTAGAGGGCGTCCACCCCCAGCGTCCGGCAAGCACAGCGCAGTTCCTGCTCGCGCACCTCACCCAGCCGCTCCGAGCTCGCCAGCTCTGGCTTGCTGATCTCACCTGCCTCGCCCCGGGTCGCGCAGACCAGCACCACCCTGACATCTGGGTCGCCGCCATATCGGGCCAGTGTGCCCCCGATCCCAAACGATTCGTCGTCGGGATGGGCAAACACAGCCATCAAAACCAACTGTCCCTCATCTATCATATTTGCGTCTCTTGAATGCATAGCCGCTGTTCTGCCCGTAACAAGGGTCTGCTCCAACCGGGTGCATGGGCACTAGGCAACCGTGCGCTTACTGGAACCGAGGGTCGCGCTCCACTGTCAAGCGCAGGCCTTCCTCCAGCGCGGTGCGCGGCTTCCAGCCGAGCAGATCGCGGGCCAGATCTACGTTTGCCACGAGTCGTGACACACCGCCCTCGTGTCCTTGATTGTGTAGCACGCCTATCCGCTTGCCCAAAGCACGGCCCACACAGGCTGCGAGGTCGTTGATGCTGACCTCCCGTCCTGAACCCACATTGATCACTGCCCGATTCACGTCTGTGGCCGTGGCCGCCGCGACCAGGGCATCCACCACATCATCCAAGAACACAAAGTCGCGGGTTTGGTTTCCGTCCCCAAAGATCACCAGCGAACCTCCGGTCTGCGCCTGTTTCAGCAGTTGAGGGATAACCGGGGGGTAGCTGGGCGGCAGGTCCTGCCCTGGCCCATAGGCATTGAATACGCGCAAAGAGACCGTCTCGATTTTATACAGTGTTCCGAGGGTGGAAAGGTAATACTCGGCGGCGACCTTGCTCACGCCATAGGGCGAGTTGGGATTGGGTAACTGCCGCTCGTGAACCGGTTGGTGCTCCTGTTCTCCGTAGAGCGCCCCTGAGGAGGCAAACACGACCCGCCGGACCCCGGTATCGCGCATCGCCTCCATCACGGCGACTGTGCCCCCGACGTTCACGGCATTGTAGTCGCTTGGATAGTAGATCGACTCCGGTACCCGCACCCGGGCAGCCAGGTGGTACACGCAATCCACGCTTTGCAGCAGGGTCCACAGTTTGGGTATGTCTCTGACATCACCGCGCGTCAGAAGCACACCAGCAGACAGCCGCCGCGGATCTCCCGCAGTGAGGTCGTCCAGAGCCAGGACGGTATGACCTTCTGTCACCAGGCGATTCGCCAGTGCAGCCCCGAGAAACCCCGCCCCGCCAGTAACCAGTACGCGCACGAGCCCCTTCCCTAGGCCGCCAGCAATTCGGGCCAGACAGGCACGAACATCTGCCACTGCTCAGGCCACTTGCGGATGATCCCCTCTAATGCATCCAAGACCATCCGCATGTTCAGCAGCAGATCATCTTCGCGGTTCCCGGTGCGCATCATCTCCATGGGGGGCTCCAGGTGCATGACGTATCTCCGCGTCTCGGGTGAGAGGATACAGTAGGCCAGCACCACAGGCGCGCCGGTCTTGAGCGCGAGGCGCACATGCCCCGAAGGCATGCGGGCCGGATGCCCGAAAAAGGTGACTGGCTCGTCAAGCTCGCTGACCGGGCGGTCGGCAGCGATCGACACCACACCGCCACGCCTGAGTAGCTTGATCGCATCCCGGAGGGCATTGGTGCTCAGAGGAGTGACTGTGAGCCCATCACGCCGCCGCGATTCGTTGAGAAGCTGAAAGCCAGGAGGAGGATCGGGCAAGGTGAAAAGTTGCATCTCTGGCAAGAGAGGCAGGATAGCATGGCCCCCCAAGTCGAAATTACTCAGATGCGGTGAGACTACCACCGTACCTGTCGCGCGGTTCCACAACGAACGGGCGACCGCCCTCGTTTCCTCCGGCACATCGACCAGCATGGCCATCTTTTCCGCGGGCAGTTTCAGTGCGCGGAAGAGGTCAAAGTAGCTGCGGATGGCCAGGTACAGCACCTTGCGCGCCATCTGATCGAGCAGACTCAGATCTTCTGTAGTCCCTAGCACCGGCCCCAGATTGGACTGTACTACACGGTACACCGCAGGCCTGAAGCGGGACAGTGCGCTGGCTGCCCACCAGGACAGCTGATGACCGATCCGCTCGGGCGTGTACCGGCTCAGAAGCATTGCCAAACGCATGACCCGAGGATCGGTGGCCAAGTTCTTTAGATCAATCATTGTGTTGTCTGCTTCTCTACCTTATCGTCTAGATCTCTGAGCAAGCTGGGGGCTTCCCACAACACCGGTGCACCGCGGATGATACAGATGGCAGTGGCGATCCAACTGCATACCACCGCCAAGATCCACAGGGCCCGGGCCCA
>JBFFCR010000111.1:0-10306 GCA_041559855.1 Anaerolineae bacterium
GGTGCTCGAACTTGAGGGATGGCGTGCTTTGCCCATCAGCCTGCAAAGGTCGACGATTCGGGAGTCGGTTCAACGCCTGCGGCGCACGCTCAGAGACATCACGTTCGTGCAGGTGGAAAATGCTGTGCAGGTGGCCCGCGACGGCACCACAGGAGCTCAGTCCACGCTGCCCCAAGGCCTGATGCTCACGGTGGGGTACAACGAGCTGACTATCGGGCGTCCGGATGCTGTCCGGGTTGTGCCGGACTGGCCTCTCCTGGCAGCGGGCTCGGAGCCCGTGCCCGCAGAGCTTCCGGGGAGGACGCCGCTGCCTGAATCGACATGGCAGCTCGAGATCCGCGCGATGTCCCGCGCGGATCTGCCGCCGGGCTGGGAGTCGAACGAGGATCCCTGGCGAGCCTTTGTGGATGCTGACCAAGTGGGCAATCCAGTTTGGCTAAGGACACGCCAGCCAGGTGATCGCTTTCATCCATTGGGAATGGGTGGGCGTGTGGTGAAGCTGTCCGACTTTTTCACCAATCGCAAGATCCCGCATTCCCTCCGTGACCAGCTGCCATTGCTCACTGACGGGCGAGGCATCGTCTGGGTGTGCGGCCAACGGATTGACCACTGTGCGAGGATCCGCGACGCTACGGAGGCGATCTGGTTGCTGCGCTTGGCGAAACGGGGCGCCAGCTGAGCGATCCCGAGTCTGCGCATTTGGTTCTTAGGCTGGCACCGACGCAGGTCTGTTTTCAGAGTTGTCCCTACTCCAGCGCGGATATCTCGAGATAGTCAACCTCCATCCACTGCTGCTTCGGAATCTCCAATAGGCCCCAGCGTATGCGGCCCCACGGGGTCAATACCAGGTACTGATTGTCCTGCCACATCACAAAGCCCAATGATCCGCCCGGCGCGGGTACATCCAGCAGCGGGACGCTGGATCTCGAGTCGGGCCCTGCCAGGCTGAATCGCGCGCGCTCTCTCTCCCACTCCAGCACATAGGTATGCCATAATGTCATGTCTACTGGAATGGTAGCTTCGCGAATGCCCAACGCACGCTGGATCCTGGGCCAGAGGATGCGATATGCCGGCCTCAGGTTCATTAGAGGCACCAGGAACGGAGCAAGTGGAGCCCATGAGAGGGCGCGCGGCCTTTGCGCGTCGATAGACGCCATCTTCCAGCCGTGCCCGGGGGTGTCCAAATCTAGCTTCATGTTCGAGGGAGGTGAGGCGAAGAAGAACCAAAGGGCACGGGGCAGCGCTGGCAGTCGCTTTTGCGTGATGAGCAGAGGATCGTTCCAGAATCCAAAGCCGGCAGTCCCACGCAACTGCTCCAGCGGATGAGAGAACCGCGCGCGGACGGTCAGTCTGAGAGGTGGATGCCAGGCTAGTTGGCTGCGGGGAAGTCCTTGGTAGTCGTCGATTTGGGAGTTGGTGTAGGCCTGTGAGGTCGCGCCACCTGTTTTCAGCCGGAGAGAGCCTCCCACCGTCTCGAGTTGTCCCACCCCTGCAATGTGCGTCTTCCACCGGGGTCTGAATGTGGGTGTGAATCGCTCGCGGATGTGCTCCACTGATCCAGGCATCATGAATGCATTCTACCATCTGTTTGGATAGAGTGCAAGGGACCTGATCAGCCGACTGACGTGAGGTGGAGGCCATTTCGGACGCGGGCTGTCGTTTGCTGCGCGCTGGCTTTTGGAGTATAATGCGCGGGTATGACAGGACTCAACACCGTGGCGCGGCATCATTGTTCGTCAAAATCCCAAACTTGGCCAGAGCGGAGTGCGGCGGGGCTCGGCATTAGGTTGGGCATACTTGCCTTGTACTTGGTGTTGTGCCTTGCTGCCTGCGGGGAGCCAGAGGTGATGTATGCCACCGTGCAGGCTGACGGGCAGGAGCACTGGCTGCAGGTCACGAATCCAGACCTCGCAGTGCGTGATCTGCTCGCTGCTGCTGGCATCGATCTGGGATCGCTGGACCGAGTGGAGCCTGATCTCTATGTGGGCTTCTCCGAGGGGATGTCTGTCGTGGTGACGCGCGTGACCGAGACGTTCGTCACCGAGCATCAGTCTCTCCCGTTTGGGCACAAGACGGTCAAGAGCGAGGGAGTCCCAGAGGGCGAGCGCAGGCTTCTGCAGGCGGGCTCTAACGGCGACCTAGAGATCACGTATGAGGTCACCCTTGAGGACGGTGTCGAGGTTGGCAGGGAGGAAGTAAGGCGCCAGGTGCTCATCCAGCCTGTTGACGAGACCGTCTTGGTGGGTGTGCAAGGCGCACTTACAACGGTGCCGGTATCGGGCACGATTGCCTACATGTCGGGCAACAACGCCTGGGTCATGCGTCAATCCAATGACCTGCGACGCAATTTGACAGGGTCCAGCGATCTGGATGGAAGGGTGTTTGCCCTCTCGAGCGATGGCGTTCGACTCGTTTTCACGCGATCGCTCGCGGGTGACGAGAATTCGCCCATCAATTCGCTCTGGCTGGCGAGGACATCGTTGGTTGGGGCGGAACCTGAGGATCTGGGAGTGGCCAACGTCGTATGGGCAGAGTGGGCACCAGATGGCCAGCGGCTGGCCTACTCTACGGCAGAACGCACGGGTGGGGTACCTGGCTGGAAGGCCAATAACGATCTGTGGCTAATGACACTTGCCGACGAAGACGAGGGCCCAGCCGCGGAGATCGAGCAGGTGCTGCCCGCTACCGCGGAAATCCCCTATGCTTGGTGGGGACGATCATACTCCTGGTCACCGGACGGCCTGTATCTTGCCTACGCACAGGCTGACGAAGTCGGGTTGGTCTCTCTGATCGGTGGTGTTCCAGTGCCTCTCCTTTCCTTCCCCGAGTATCGGACGCAGAGCCACTGGGCGTGGGTGCCTGACATCTCATGGTCCGCGGATGGGTACATGCTGGCATTTGTTGCCCATGAAGGCGACCTGGAAGGCCTTGTGCCTGAAGAAAGTCCTGTCTTTGGTCTGTGGGTTGCCAGTGTGGACGGGGAGATTGCACTGCGACTGCAGGAAGAGGTCGGCATGTGGTCTGAGCCTCGTTGGTCGGGGCAGGATGATGGGCGCATGGCGTATGGTCAGGCCCAGAGTCCTCGTAACTCGCAGGACAGTCGCTATGAGCTCTTTGTGATGGACCGGGACGGCAGCAACAAGCGTCGCCTGTTTCCGCCGGTAGGCCTTATGGGGCTGATTGCTCCTGATGTCGCCTGGTCGCCGAATGGTGGGGCGCTCCTATTCGAGTACGAGGGGAACCTGTATAGGGTGGATCTGGAGACAACCGAGCTTGCCCAGTTGACTGGCGATGGGCAAAGCACGCATCCGAGGTGGGCCCGATGAGCAGCGCGAGCAAGAGACGGAGACTGGGACTGGCGCTCCTTGCATTGAGTCTCTCCTTGGTTCTCGCTCTTGGTGCCCTGCTGCGCTGGGCGCAATTCGCTGGTTCATCAGAGAACGGTCCGTCGCAGCTGATCAATCTCGCTTCAGACAAGTCTCTTGGTGTGAACGCCGACCTGAGCGGATTGGATCCGGCAGAGATCGAGCGCTCAATGGCAGCCATGGAAGATGTCGGGTTCCGCTGGCTCCGGCAGCGGTTCCCGTGGGATGCCATCGAGGCCGCGCCTGACGCTTTCGAATGGGGCACGTGGGACGCGATAGTTGAAGCGGCAGCAAGACATGGCCTGAAACTGATTGCAGTTTTGGACGGCTCGCCCGCTTGGGCAAGGGCGGCGGCCGATGCTGAGAATTGCCTGGCCCCGCCGGCCGAGACGCGAGACTTTGGTGATTTTGCAGCGGTCTTTACATCGCGGTATAAAGACCAGATTGGCTACTACCAAATCTGGGATGAGCCCAACATCGCTCCTCATTGGGGAGCCCGAGAAATCGATCCAGCGGCCTATGCCCGGCTCCTGCGCGAGGGCTCGATCCGCATCCGGGCCGAGGACGCTGATGCGGTGGTTCTCCTCGCGGCACTTGCTCCCAACGTGGAGGCTGGTGGTGCCAATATGAGCGAACTGCTCTTTCTCGATGCAGTGTATCGCGAGGGAGCGGCTGAATGGTTTGACCTGGTCGCAGTCCAGCCGTACGGGTTAGGCACGTCAATCGGTGCATCGCCTGAACCTGGGGATTTGAATTGGCGGCGTGTGGAGTTAGTGCGTGATGTCATGGACTCGCACGCAGACGCGGATACGGCAGTCTGGGCGGTCTCTTTTGGCCTGCCGGGCATGCAGCCTGCAGTCGTGGCCGAGGCTCTTGAGTATGCCAGGCTGGAGTGGCCCTGGATGGGGGCGATGCTGTGGGCTGCGTGGTTCCCGGAAGACACGCATGGTCAGTATGCCCTGGTCGGGGGCGATGGACAGGCAGTACCGGTTCTGAGCGCGCTAGCGGCTGACGCATTGGCGCCCGTGCGAGCCTGGCCTGGAAGCTATTCAGCTGCTCATCCAAGTGGCCAGTACGACGGGAACTGGCGTGTGACGCCATCAGGTGCGGACATTGGTACGGACGGCGACCGGCTGACGATTTTATTCCGCGGCACACGGCTGGACCTGACGGTATGCCGTGGCGACTATCGCGCCTTTCTGTATGTAACGGTGGACGGGGTGCCTGCCAACGGCTTGCCCCTTGACACTATGGGGCAGGCCTATGTGGTTCTGTACGATCCGTTGCATGGCATGGACACTGTCACTCTTGCACGCGGGCTGGCTGATGGGGATCACGTCGCTGAGATTGTCGCCGATAGGGGCTGGGGGCAGTGGGCAATAGCTGGCTGGATGGTATCCCGGGAGATGCCCGTAAGCATGCCGTGGCTGCCCGCAGTCTTGGGGCTAGTGGCTGTGCTGTCTCTTGGGATAGCGGTTGGGGCGGCTTGGCCTATCCGTTGCTGGCTCCTGGAAGCTGTGACCAGGCTTGTGGCGCGTTACCGTGAGCTGGATGAGCGCCTCGCTCTGATGCTAACCGGTGCGACAGCGGTGGTACTTTACGTAATGACAGGCACACTGCCCACGCTAGCGGTGCTGGGCGTCCTGGCACTGTTTCTCTTGTTGCGCCCGGAGACCGGATTGCCCCTCATTGCCTTTGCCTTGCCATTCTACCAGCCCGGCAGGCCCATTCTGGGCAAGGTCTTTTCTATGGTTGAGATCCTGCTATTGCTCACTGCGGTAGGGTGGGGAGTGAACTGGTTGTTGGCAAAGTGGGGGCGGACAGGAACTCGCGTCGACCGCGCAGGAGAGCGAGGCATGGCGCGGGTCGTGCAAGGCCTAAGAAAGCTCACGCCGGCGGACTGGGGCGTGTTGGCGCTGCTGGCTCTAGGTGCCTGCTCTCTGCTATGGGCTGAGCACGGTCATGAAGCAGCCCGAGAATACCGGACAGTGGTGCTGGAGGCGGGCGTGTTCTACGGGCTGCTTAGGGCGAGCATGCCAAAGGACCAGTCTGTCTGGCGAATGGCAGATGCGTGGGTACTGGGTGGGACCCTGATTGCGCTGGTGGGGCTGGGCCAGTGGGCGTTTGGTGATGGACTCATAACGGCCGAGGGAGTAGGGCGGGTTCGCGGATTCTACGGCTCACCAAATAACCTGGCGCTCTATCTGGGGAGGCTGCTGCCGCTGGCGCTTGCCTTTGCAGCGTGGGGGCATGCCGGCCGACGCAGGTGGTTCTATGGTCTGGCGCTCATCCTGTCGGCTGCTGCTCTACTGTTGACATATTCCAGGGGGGCATGGATTGTCGGAGTGCCGGCGTCTCTCCTATTCTTGGGTGCTGTGCGAGGGCGCCGCACCTTGGCAGTTGTGGTCGGAGTTCTGGTGGTCCTTGCAGTTGTGGTTTTGCTAGTGGCCGGAGCTGGCCGGTTGACGTCTCTCCTGGATACAGATGCAGGCACGACGTTTTTCCGTATACAGCTCTGGCGCTCGAGCGTGAACATGCTCCTGGATCATCCCGTGCTCGGCGTAGGGCTGGACAACTTTCTTTATGCCTATCGGTCCACGTACGTCCTGCCTGCGGCCTGGGCCGAGTTTGACCTTTCGCACCCACACAACTTTGTGCTTGACTTTTGGCTGCGGCTGGGAATCATGGGCGTGGCTGTGGTGGGCTGGCTGCTGGTCGCGTTCTTCAGGCGCGCGTGGGACGCATACTGCCGGCTGCCTCAAGGCGATGAGCGACTGCTGGTGCTTGGCTTGATGGCGGGCATGGTGTATTTCGTCGCTCACGGACTGGTTGACAACGCTTTCTTCCTTGTTGATTTGGCCTTTGTGTTCATGCTGATGCTGGCTCTGGTGCACGCTGTGACAGGTGACACACGTGAGACTGTCATGAATGGCGGGCATAGGGGTTGAACCCCGGGCTGCTTTCAGGAGAGCTGATTGATGCGTATTCTAATCACTGGGGGGGCGGGCTTTATCGGATCTCACCTCTGCGACTACTTGCTTGAGTTGGGACACCACGTGATCGCGATGGACAACCTGAGCACCGGCTCAACCGACAACATCGCCCACCTGGCGGGCTGTGAGCGCTTTAGCTTTATTCGACACAATGTCACCGACTATATCTATGTCGAGGGTGCGCTGGATGCCGTGTTACACTTGGCTTCTTTGCCCAGTCCAGTGGACTATCTGAACCTTCCGATCCAAACCCTGAAGGTGGGGGCTTTGGGCACACACAAGGCACTTGGGCTCGCCAAAGCGAAGGGGGCTCGCTTTCTCTTGGCCTCGACTTCCGAGGTCTACGGAGACCCTCTGGTTCATCCGCAGCCGGAGCACTATTGGGGCAATGTGAATCCGGTGGGCCCACGTGGCGTCTATGACGAGTCCAAGCGCTTCGCAGAGGCTTTGGCGATGGCTTATCACCGGTATCACGGCGTGGCGACGCGCATCGCTCGCATCTTTAACACCTATGGCCCGCGCATGAGATTGGATGATGGGCGAGTCGTACCCAATTTTGTCCGCCAGGCCCTACAGGGCGATCCCCTGACGGTGTACGAAGGAGGCACGCGGACCAGGAGCTTTTGCTATGTCTCCGATCTTGTGGCTGGATTGGTCAGCCTCCTCATGTCTGATGAGGTGGAACCGGTGAACCTCGGCAATCCAGATGAGATGACGATTCTGGAGTTTGCGCAAAAGGTCTTGAAGGTGACTGGTAGCAGCTCGGAGATTCTGTATGTCAACCCCGAGGACGAGCGGACAAGGGATGATCCCATGGTACGCCAGCCTGATATCAGCAGAGCGCGGCAGGTGCTCGGCTGGGAGCCGGCCGTATCGCTAGAGGAAGGATTGGCGAGGACAGTTGAGTGGTTTAGAGGGCGTCTGGCGGCTTAAGTCGCCGGATTGGCGGGGCCTTGCCACCATAGGTCTGGTGGTGGGAGCCGGTCTCGGCATCGCATTGCTACCGTTGACATGGGCAGTGCTTCTGGTGCTGGGGACTGCTACGGCGCTTGTGACCTTGGTGCGGCCTCAGCTCGGGGTGTTGTTGGTGGCGCTGGCTATACCCTTTGGCTCGCTGCGCCAAGTGCGCATGGGCGTGATGAACGTGGGCGTCACCGAACTCATACTTGCCTTGGTGTTTGTGGCTTGGCTGGTGCGCAAGCTTGCGCGTCGCGAATTGTCCGTGCATTGGCCGGCCTTGACCATGCCGCTTGTGCTCTTCCTGGCAGTGCTATGTTTGTCAGCTCTGGGCAGTGAATCGCTGCAACATAGCGTCAAGGAGATTGTCAAGTGGGTCGAGGTACTGGCCCTCTATGTGTTGGTGGCTAATGAGTTGTCTGGACCATGGAGGCGGGTGCTCGTGGCAGTACTGCTGGGCACTGGGGCACTGGCAGCGGTCCAGGGCATAGCGCAGTTCCTACTCCAGTCGGGGCCTGAGGAGTTCATTCTATTTGGGCGTTTCATGCGAGCATACGGCACGTTTGAGCAACCGAATCCATATGCTGGCTACCTTGGTCTAACACTGCCGGTGGCTGTTGGGATGATCTTTGCTGGGCTTGTGACAACGGACAGGCGAATTCAGACAAGGTGGCTGGTATGGGCTGGTGGGACTGGGGTACTGATGGCTGCTGCCCTTGTGATGTCATGGTCGAGAGGCGCTTGGCTGGGCGCTGCGGCGGCTCTCGGGGTGATCGTGATCGCCGTTGTTGCTCGCAGCGGAAGGACAGCAGTGCTCGGAATGGTCCTTGTCGTGCTGTTAGCCTATCTGGTGTTGGCGAGCGGGCTCTCCCTACTTCCTCCGTCGGTGGTTCAGCGATTCAGCGATTTCGTGCCCTATCTGGGGGTACTGGATGTGCGGGGGATGGAGGTCACCGATGCCAACTACGCAGTGCTGGAGCGAATGGCGCATTGGCAGTCTGCTCTAGCCATGTGGACCGACCATCCCTGGTTTGGGGTGGGCATTGGCAACTATGAGGTGGCCTATGCTCAGTATGCTCTGCCGCAGTGGTCTCTTCCTCTCGGCCACGCGCACAACTACTACCTAAACATCGGAGCCGAGGCTGGTGCCATCGGTCTGCTTGCGTATCTCGGGCTCGTCGGGGCGGCGTTGCTGCAGAGTTGGAGAGCGGCGCGCACTGCCTGTGGTTGGCGCTGGGGCGTGGCCCTTGGGGTACTCGGTGTGCTTGTCCACTTGAGTGTGCATAGTGTCTTTGACAATCTGTTTGTCCATGCAATGTATCTTCAGTTGGCGATCCTATTGGGGCTGATTGCCCTTGAGAGGGCGCCCCTGGCTGTGGGTGAGCGCGGCGCGTAGGCCGCGCAGTGTCGGAGGATTGGTTTGAGTCGAGTGATCATGGCGGTAATCGCGCATCCCGCCTTTTCTCGGTTTTCGGGCTGGATAGCCTGCCTGCCGCTGATAGGGCGTCTGTGGCAGAAGTTTGTGGGCAATCCCAAGCGAATTGAGCGCTTTGTCAAATTCGCCATCGTGGGCACGATCGGTGCAGTGGTAGATTTCACTGTGCTCAACATTATGAAGCTCGTGTTCGAGGCAATCGGCCTGGGGGAGGGCTGGGACCTTTCCATGAGTACGCGCCAAATCCAGTTGGCAGTGGCAAACACCATATCCTTCAGCGCCGCTGTGATCAGCAACTTTACCTGGAATCGTCTCTGGACCTTTCCGGAGTCACGAGAGCGTCCGCTGGGCAGTCAGTTGCTGCAGTTCACCATCGTCAACATCATGGGGCTACTCATTAACACTGTGATACTGATCGGCATGGACCAATACCTGCTTCAGAACATCCTACCCGCCCGCGTTAGCTACAATATCGCCAAGGCCTTTGCAATATGCGTTGTGCTATTCTGGAACTTTGGGATAAACCTTATCTGGACGTATCGGGGGATCGAGTAGTGGCGAGTGGCGGCTTTGCACCAAGCTGGTTCGAGCAGGTACGACATGCGCGTAGCGATTGATTATACTGCCGCTGTCCGCCAGGGCGCAGGGATAGGACGCTACACGCGCAATCTTATTCGGGCGCTGGCTGAACTGGATCCCGAGAGCCAGTACACGCTCTTTGTTGCTGGGGGCTGGGGCCGCGGAGACGGGCTGGGCCCATGGCCCGGCAACTTTCGTCTGCGCTCGGTGCCGCTCACAGACAGGGTGATGAACATCATCTGGCAGCGGATCCGTCTCCCCCTGCCGGTTCAGGCGTTCACCGGACCCATTGACCTGTTTCATTCGCCAGACTTTGTGCTCCCCCCGGTGGGCCGGACGCCGGCAGTGCTGACCGTGCACGATCTGTCGTTTCTACGAGTTCCTCACTGCTTTGTGTCAGAATTCAGAGACTATCTAGAAGCTGCCGTGTCTCGGGGCATTCGCCGGGCAGATCACGTCCTCGCCGACTCGGAGAACACGCGCTCCGATCTCATTGAACTCATGGGGGTGAAGCCTGACAAGATCACGGTTGTGTATCCTGGGATCGAGGCCCGCTTCACCCGGATGCAGGATGCGGGGATACTCGACCGAGTGCGAAGGCTGTACCGTCTGCCAGGGCGCTTTGTGCTAGGTCTGGGTACACTTCAGCCCCGGAAGAACTTTGAAGGCCTGATCCAGGCTTTTGGGCTGCTGCTGACGGGTGCGCCCGGCAGGCAGGGACTTGCCGACTTACATCTGGTCATCTGCGGTGGGCGCGGGTGGCTGTCCGAAGGGCTGATGGATTGGGCGGCGCGCCATGGGCTGGCAGACCGTGTCCACTTTCCCGGCTACGTGCGCGATGAGGATCTGCCGGCCCTTTACAGCCTGGCCTCGGTCTTTGCCTTTCCTTCATTGTACGAAGGGTTTGGCCTGCCAGTGTTGGAGGCGATGGCTTGCGGTACCCCAGTGGTTGCGGCAGACAACTCTTCGTTGCCTGA
>JBFFCR010000112.1:0-10252 GCA_041559855.1 Anaerolineae bacterium
CAGCAAGAGCAAGGAGTGCTTTTGAATGCCTGGCGACTATTTGCCGATCCTTATCTTCGCAGTCGTAGCCATAGCCTTGTCGGCAATCGCCGTTCTAGTGCCCGCGCTATTGGGCCCCAGACGGCCCACTGACGTCAAGCTGGCGCCGTACGAGTCGGGCAAGATGCCCATCGGGCCAGCCAGACGGCGCTTCCCCATCCAGTATTTTCTCTTTGCAGTTCTGTTCATTTTGTTCGATATTGAGGTCGTTTTTCTCTTTCCCTGGGCAGTTGTGTTCCGTGACCTGTCGCCAGGCTGGATCGGCTTGGTCGAGGCCGGAGTCTTTGTGTTGATCCTGCTGTTGGGACTGATCTACGTCTGGAAGAAGGGGGGGCTGGAATGGGACTAGAGACCCTCCTGCCCGAGGGTATGGTCATCACCACAACCCTCGAAAAGCTCGTGGATTGGGGCCGGGGCCGGTCGCCCTTCCCCTTCCTCTTTGGACTGGCCTGCTGTGCCATCGAGATGATGGCCGCCGGCGGTCCTCGCCATGATATTGCCCGGTTTGGAGCCGAAGTCTTTCGCGGCACACCACGGCAGTCCGATGTGATGATCATTTCGGGACGTGTCTCGCAAAAGATGGCCCCCGTCGTCAAGCGACTCTACCAGCAGATGCCCGAGCCAAAGTGGGTCATTGCCATGGGCGCATGCGCCTCAAGCGGCGGCCCGTTTGAAAACTATGCCATTGTTCAGGGTGTGGACAAGTTGATCCCGGTGGATCTCTATATCCCCGGTTGCCCACCCCGACCCGAGGCCCTTCTTTACGGCCTTACACAGCTGTACGAAAAGATCCAGGGCGAGAAATTCAGCGACTATCGATGATCGAGCGTGGGGGCGCGGCATTGAGCCAAACGGCGCATCCCCAGCCCTGAACTCGTCACTTTGCCGTTCACCGGTCAAGGACATGCAATGATCGAAGGCGACACGAGCATTAGCAAGCTAAGAGACCAGTTTCCCCAATCGGTGGTGGACATACACCAGTTCCGCGGGGAAACAACGGTCACGGTCCGCGCGGCGGATATTCTGCCTGTCTGCCGGTTCCTGCACACCGATCCTGAACAGGCTTATGACCTGTGCCTCTTTGTCAGCGCCCTGGACCTGCTGGAGCTGGGGCTATCGCCGCGCTTCGAGGCCGTCTACCAGTTATATTCCCTCAAACACCGCCGCGGCCTGCGACTCAAGGCGCCTCTGTCGGGCGACCCGCCAACGGTTGATAGTGTCTCGCCGATCTGGCCCGCTGCCGATTGGCACGAACGAGAGGTCTTTGACCTTTTCGGCATTCGCTTCAGGGGCCACCCGGAGATGCGCCGCATCATGCTGCCTCACGACTGGGTAGGCCACCCCTTGCGCAAGGACTATCCCCTCGGCGGAGAGCCGGTGCAGTTCACCGTAAACCCCGACGAACCGGCCCTGGCCCACATCGGTGAGCAGATCTTGGAGGCGCCAACCGGGGAGTCGGACGTGCCGCCTTGGTTCAGCGGGCGCGACGACACGATGATCATCAACATGGGGCCGCAGCATCCCGCCACACATGGCGTCTTGCGCGTCGTGCTCGAATTGGATGGTGAGCGGATCGTCAACGCCGCCCCCGACATCGGGCACCTGCATTCCGGCTTTGAGAAGACGGCCGAGAACCGGACCTACCAGCAATTCGCCACCTACCCCAGCCGTATGGACTATGTTGCGGGTATGTCCAACGACCTGAGCTATATCCTAGCCGTCGAAAAGCTGCTGGAGGCCCAGGTGCCGCCTCGAGCCAGCATCATCCGCGTCATCTTGCTCGAGCTGCAGCGGCTGGCAGCCCATCTCATCTGGATCGGGACCCAGACCCTTGACCTTGCCGGCACCATTCACTCCCTGCTGCAGTACACCTTCCGCGAGCGGGAGATGATCCTGGACATCTTTGAGTTGGTGTGCGGGGCGCGCATCACAACCAGCTACTTTACGACCGGTGGCTTGCGCTGGGATGTGCCACCGGCCTTTTCCCGGGTAGTGGCCGAGTTCGCTGGCCTCTTTGACAAGCGGCTGGACGAGTACGAGACCATGCTCACCAAGAATCCGATCTACCGCTCGCGGCTGGAGGGCATTGCGGTCATCGACGCCGAGCAAGCGATCGGCCTGGGATGCACAGGGCCCGTGCTGCGAGGCTGCGGTGTTGCCTATGATGTGCGCAAGTTTGCTCCCTACTGCGGGTACGAAGAGTATGACTTTGAGGTTCCCGTGCAGCCGTACGGCGACGCCTACTCCCGCTACAAGGTGCGCGTCGCCGAGATGCGCCAGAGCGCACACATCATCCGCCAGGGCTTGGCCAAGCTAGAGAAGTTGGGCTCCGGTCCAGTTCGAGACCCGAATCGCAAGATCAGCCTGCCGCCTCGGGAGGAACTGGAGACCAGCATGGAGGCCGTGATCCATCACTTCAAGCTGGTCACCGAGGGCTTTAAGCCACCCGTGGGCGAGGTATACACCAGCGTAGAAAACCCCAAGGGCGAGCTGGGGTTCTACCTGGTATCCGACGGCGGCCCGGCCCCATACCGGCTCAAGATCCGGGGGCCCTCCTTCTCAAACATTTCGGCCGTGCGCATCATGGGCCCGGGCAGCATGCTCTCCGATATGGTGTCCATGATCGGCAGCATCGACATCACCATGGGAGAAGTAGACAGGTAGGTGATCAACAGGAGACCGTGGAGGACGTAGTGCTATCGGAGCAGTCGAAACGCGAGATCAGAAGAATCCGCGACGAGTATCCCGACCCACAGTCGGCACTGTTGCCAGCGCTGTACCTGGCCCAGCAAGATTACTGCGGGTGGCTGCCGGAAGAGGCCTTTGACGAGGTCGCTGAGGTGATGGGCCTGTCACCAACCCAGGTTGCGGCAGCCGCCACCTTTTATACCATGCTGAACAGGAAACCGGTCGGCCGCCACCTCATCCAGGTCTGTACCAACGTCTCCTGCTCGCTGCTGGGCGCAGAGCACTTGCTGTCCTATATCAGTCGCAAGCTGGGCATCGGCGTCGGAGAGACAACAGGTGACGGTAGGATAACCCTGCTGGAGGTCGAGTGTCTGGGTTCCTGCGGTACTGCGCCCATGATGCAGGTGGACGATGCCTACCATGAGGACCTGACCGAAGAAAAGATTGACCAGATCCTGGCAGGCCTGTCTTGAGGGAGATTGTGACATGAGTCGGAAGCTCGGATTGGAAGAGGCGCTGGACATCGCCATGGATGCGGAACTAAAAGCCCAGGCATTCTACGCCCAGGCCGCGGTCGAGGTTCAGGATCCACAGGGCCGCGATCTATTGGGCCGGCTGGCAGCCTTTGAGCAATACCACTACCAGAAACTGGCTGAGCTGGCTCGCTCACTGCAGGATGACGGGCAATTCATCGCCTACGAAACGCGAACCGTGGAGCAATTTGCTCCCACCCTGGCCGGTGGAGAGGCAGCCAGGACAAAGTTGGAGGAGCTCCAGGACACACCCGGAATCCTAAGCAAGGCGATTGAGAATGAAAAGATTGCCGGCGAGCGTTACCGCGCACTGGCCAAAGATACCGATGATCCCAACGGCCGGGACATGTTTCGCAAGCTGGCCAACGAGGAGATGATCCACCAGCGTATCCTCGAAGACGAGTTCTTTAGCATCAGCAACCAGGGCACCTGGGGCTGGTCGAGGATGTACGGGGAATAGCTTGCGATCCGGCTCGGCTCTGGGGCGGCATCGGCGCATTGACCAGAGCCCGGATCCGGCGCGGCAGATGTCGGGGAATACCGAAAAACGACTATGCAGACTCAAGTGCTATTGCGCAACGTCGGAGTGCCAAACTCCCACGAAATAGAAACCTACATCCAACGGGGCGGCTATCAAACCTGGGTAAAGACCCTGAAAGAGCGCCAGCCCGCAGAAGTCATCGAGGTTGTCCTCAACTCCGGATTGCGCGGCCGCGGCGGCGCGGGCTTTCCGGCTGGCCGAAAGTGGATGTTCCTGCCAAAGGGTGTGTACCCTCGCTACCTGGTCTGCAATGCCGACGAGGGCGAGCCTGGCACCTTTAAGGACCGCGTGCTGATGGAGCACGATCCCCACGGTGTAATCGAAGGCATCATGATCTCCTGCTATGCCTGTGAAGCGGAACATGCCTTCATCTATATTCGTGGCGAGTACGACCTCAGCTACCAGCGCCTGCGCCGGGCCCTCGACCAGGCATACGCGCGGGGGTTGCTGGGGAAGAAGATCCTGGACAGCCAATACAGCCTGGAGATCAGCATCCTGCGCGGCGCGGGGGCCTATATATGCGGCGAAGAGACATCACTCCTCTCGTCGCTGGAGGGCGAGCGCGGTCACCCCAAACTCAAACCTCCGTTCCCCGCAGCCGAGGGGCTCTATCGCAAGCCAACGATCATCAACAACGTCGAGACGCTGTTCAATGTGCCTTTCATCGTCGCCAACGGCTCCGATTGGTATCGCCAGTGGGGCACAGCGCGAAGCCCTGGGCTCAAGCTATTCTGCGTGTCCGGCCATGTGGAGCGGCCCGGCACCTACGAGGTGCCCATGTCGTTGCCCATGAACGAGCTAATCTACGATGTCTGTGGTGGCCCGAAGGATGGGATCCCGCTCAAGGCCGTCATTCCCGGTGGGTCCTCCACCCCCATGCTACCGGCTGATGTGGCGATGGGGTGCAATCTGGACTATGAGTCGATCTTTGAGGCGGGATCCATGCTGGGCTCAGGAGCTGTGATCGCCATCAACGAGCGCACCTGTATCGTTGGGGTGACGGAGCGTCTTGCGGCCTTTTACAGGCACGAATCCTGCGGCAAGTGCATTCCCTGCCGCGAGGGCACCGATTGGATGTACAGGATCTTGCGGCGAATCGAGGGCAGCGAGGGACGCATGCAGGACCTGGACCTTTTGCTGGACATCTGCGACAACATCGCCGGTAAGAGCTTCTGCCCGTTGGGAGATGCGGCTGTGGGACCGGTGCAAAGCAGCATCGAATGGTTCCGCGAGGAGTACGAGTTCCACATCCGCGAGAGACAATGTATGGTGGGCAAGTAGGACAGGCTGGCAAGGATTCTCGTTCATGACAGATGCGCTGATTTCTTTGACAATAGATGGCCAAGAGGTCACCTGCCCGGCGAACAGCACGATCTTTGAAGCGGCAACTGCTGCTGGTATTCATATCCCCACATTCTGCCATCACGAAAAGCTGGTGCCGGTGGGGGCCTGTCGCATGTGCCTCGTCGAGATCGAAGGCGCGCGCGGCCTGCAGACCTCCTGCACGACACCAGCGCGCGACGGCATGGCGGTCAGGGTCCACACATCGCCGGCAGCGGTCAAGGCACGCAAGGCCAATATCGAATTCCTGTTGACCAACCATCCCCTCGACTGCCCCGTGTGCGACAAGGGCGGCGAGTGCCCCTTGCAGAACCAGGCATTGGAAGATGGTCCGGGCCAGAGCCGCTACATTGAGGAGAAACGTCACAAGAACAAGCGCTATCCTCTGGGCGAGCTGATCGTGCTAGATCAGGAGCGATGCGTGCTCTGCTGGCGCTGCATCCGCTTCCTGGACGAGTGGGCCGACGACCACGAACTGGACCTCTTTGGCCGCGGCGCCAACACCCGGCTGGATACCTTCCCCGGTCGCAGTTTGACCAGCAAGTGGCAGGGTAACACCATCGAGCTATGTCCAGTCGGCGCGCTTACTAGTCGTGTGTTCCGTTTCGAAGCTCGGGTCTGGGAACTGACCAACACGCCCAGCATCTGCGGGCTCTGTCCCGTTGGCTGTAACATCACGCTGGGAGTCAAGAACAATGATCTGCGGCGCATCACGCCCCGCGAGAACCCAAATGTCAACGATGCCTGGATCTGCGACAAGGGTCGCTTTGCCCACGGCTTTGTGGGCCACCCCGACCGCCTGCAGACGCCCCTCATCCGCCGCGAAGGCGAATTGCAGCCTGCCACATGGGCCGAGGCCTTGGATCTGATCGCCCAGCGCCTCGGCGAGATTGTCGAGTCGTCCGGTCCGGAAGTCATTGGCGGGTTGGGGTCGACACGTATCACCAACGAAGCCAACTACCTTTTCCAGCGTTTCATGAGATCCGTGATCGGCACCAACAACGTCGACCACATGGATAGGATGCCATCCAAGGCCGTCCCCCTGAGTTCTCTGCCCAGCCTGGAACACCACGACGCCATCGTGCTCCTGGGTCTCGATCCCAGCACCGAGTCGCCCATGGTCGAGCTGTGGATCAAAAAAGCCGTGCTGCGCCACGGAGCCAGGTTGCTGGTCGTCAACCCGCGGCGGATCGAGCTTGCCCGCTACGGTGAGCCGTGGCTCAGCTACCGTCCTGGGAGCGAGATTGCCCTGCTCAACGGTCTGGCGCGCGCCCTCTTGGAAGCGAGCGCGAAAGGCGCCGAGGCAGGTTCCTTCGGGACGCGCGTGACCAATCTAGACGAATACCGCGGCTGGCTTCAGGCCTACGGGCCGCGGCAGGTCGAGCAACTTGCCGGCGCACCTGCCAACTCGTTGCAGCAGGCCGCCGAGCTGCTCATCGAGGCCAAGCATCCCGTCATCCTCTATGGACCGAACTGGCTGTTGGGCGCTCCGCAGGCGGCCAGCGCGCCCGCCCCAAAGCCTGTGGAGCAGAGGCTGGATGCCATGGAGAACCTGGCTGCCCTGCTTGGTGGCATCGAGGTCGCTTTCATAGCCGGCGACAATAACAGCCTGGGCGCCCTAAAGATGGGCGTGGTGCCCGGCCTCTATCCAGGCAGGCAGCCCTTCGGGGACACCAAGATCCGCAGCCGCCTGGCAGGCATGTGGGGCGGCAAGCTCTCGCCCGTTGAGGGACTCGACTTTGACGGCATGATGGGTGCTGGACGCCGGGGTGATCTCGAGGCCATGTGGATCATCGGCTCCGATCCTGCTCACGATTCGCTCAAGGCCGGGGAGGCCCTGGGCAGAATACCACTGCTCATTGTCCAGGACCTGTTCATGACCGAGACAGCATCCATGGCGGAAGTGGTGCTGCCAGCCGCCAGCTTTGCCGAAACTGACGGCACATTCATAAACGTTACGGGACGGGTTCAGGCCATCCACCGCGCAGTCCGCCCGCCAGGCCAAGCCCAGCCCGATTGGTGGATCCTCGCCCAGGCTGCCGCGCGGATGGTCGACGCCAAGCGACAGCGAGCCTGGGAGTTCTCCAGCTCAGCCGAGGTACTGGCCGAGATCGCCAAAGTGCTGCCCGGCTACCGGGGGCTTGATGCCACAACGATAGGAGAGGCAGGCTGGCAGCGACCCAGGGCGGAAACAACAGTTAGGCGATCCCTGGCCCACGTCGAAGAGGTCCCGCCGCGTCCCGATTCCGAGTATCCGCTGACTCTGGTCACCGGCCGCGAGCTGTACGACAGGGGGACGTTGCTGCGCCGCACCGACTGGATCGACAATCTGGCACCTGAGGCCTATGTTGCTATCCACCCCAGCGATGCCGAGCGCTTTGGAGTGAGCGACGGCGACGATGTGTCGCTTGTATCAGCCGTCGGACGGTTGGGGCTCACCGTCAAGGTCACCACAGAGATCGTGCCAGGTGTCGCCTTTGCCCCGGGGAACCTGAGCCAGGCGCCACTGAGCGTGCTCTTTGCCGACCGGGCGACGCTGCCCAGGGTGAGGATCGTCAAGTGAGAAAGGCCGAGCAGAGAACATACTGCACCATCTTTGCGCTGCACGCGGCGCATCGAGATCAGCTTCCGGGGTCAACACGGAGTGAGCATGGATTGGGTAGCTGACTTTTGGATTCCGGTCATCAAGGGCGTCGTGATGGTAGTGGTCCTGCTGCTGGGTGGGGCCTATGCCACTCTGTGGGAGCGCAAGATCTGCGCCCGATTTGCAGTGCGCTATGGGCCCAACCGCGCCGGACCCTTTGGACTGCTCCAGCCGATAGCGGACGCGGTCAAGGCCATCTTCAAGGAGGAATTCATCCCCACCAACGCAGACAAGCTGCTCTACCTCATGGGGCCGGGCATCTCATACGGAGCAGTGCTGGTCACCTTTGCCGTGATCCCCTTTGGACCGGAGGTGACACTCTTTGGTCATCAGGTGGGACTGTGGATCGGGGACGTCAACGTTGGCCTGCTCTATCTGCTGGCGATTGCGGGACTGGGCAGCTATGGCGTGGTGCTGGGTGGCTGGTCGGCCGACAACAAGTACTCGCTGCTGGGTGCGCTGAGGGCCGCGGCCCAGATGATCAGCTATGAATTGCCCATGGGACTGGCGCTGGTAAGCATCGTGCTTATCGTTGGCAGCCTGAGCGTGCGCCAGATCGTCGACTTTCAGGGGAGTTGGCCCCTTGTCGCCCTGCAGCCCGTGGGCTTTCTCCTCTTTCTGATCGCCATCATCGCCGAAAGCAATCGCTCGCCCTTTGACCTCCCGGAGGCAGAGAACGAGTTGGTTTCGGGCTTTATGACCGAGCATGGCGGCATCAAGTTCGCCCTCTACTTTATGGGGGAGTATACGGCGATGGTGGTAAACAGCGCCATCGTCGCGACCCTCTTTCTGGGTGGCTGGAAATGGCCCGCGTTCATCTCAGGCCTCCACCCGCTGGTAGGAGTGGGGCTGTTCCTGATCAAGGTGATCTTTGTCATGTTCTTGTTCGTGTGGATCAGGTCCAGCACACCGCGGGTGCGCTACGACAAGTTCATGCGCTTCTGTTGGAAGTTCATGGTGCCGCTCGCCCTGGTGAACCTGGCCGTGACGGCGATTGTGGTGGTGTTGATTGGCTGAGGCGCAATAGGATTCGACACAGGGAAAAGGCATGTTACGAGACTCGATTATCGGGCTTGGGCAGATTCTACGGGCAATGGGGCTAACCCTGAAGTACTTTTTCCGAAAGCCCATCACTGTCCAGTACCCAAAGGAGCCGGTCAAGCTGTATCCCCGGTTCCGGGGGCGGCACCTGCTGAGGCGCTACGAGGATGGGCCTTATGCGGGGCTTGAACGCTGCATCGGCTGTGCATTGTGCGCGGCCTACTGCCCGACCCAGTGCATCTACGTGCAGGCTGGCGAGAATATCGACGGCGTGCAGCGCTCACCCGGCGAGCGATACGCCGAGATCTATGAAATCAACCTGCTGCGCTGCATGTTCTGCGGCTATTGCGAGGAAGCTTGTCCGACCGGAGCGATTGTTATGCACCGCGAGTTTGCCCTCGCAGACTGTAGCCGCGAGAGCCAACTCTATACCCAGGATCGCTTGCTGCAACTGGCCGAGCCCCACGCCATCATCCTGGACGATCAGCGGTAGGAGGACAGATCCGCCATGGAAATGGTGCTCTTTTTCATCTTGGCCATCGTCGCCGTGGCTGCTGGGCTGGGCGTCATCGCCCAGCGCAGTGCCGTGCGGAGCGGCCTCTTTTTGCTGGTCAATTTTTGCTGTCTGGCCGGACTCTACCTGCTGCTCAACGCTCAGTTTGTGGCCCTGGTCCAGGTGATCATCTATGCCGGGGCAGTCGTCGTCCTCTTTTTGTTCGTCATCATGTTGCTGGGCATCGAGCGAGCAGAGGAAGCGCCCGACCTGCGGAGATACCAATGGATCGCCGGCGCGCTCCTGGCTGCGCTCTTTCTGCTGGGCGTCGTCTGGGCCCTGATCCCCGTCGGGACGGACCTGCCCCAAGCCGCATCCGAGTGGCTCCGGGCGCTCGTGCCTAGCGATAATGTGCGCGAGATCGGCGCAGCGTTGCTGACCGACTTTGCCATCCCCTTTGAGTTGGCCTCGGTCGTGTTGCTGGTGGCCATAATCGGGGCCGTAGTCCTGGCAAAGAAGAGACTGGAGGGATAACGCTTCCTATGGTGCCGCCTTCCTACTACCTCATCCTCAGCGCAGTCCTGTTCGCCCTGGGCGCCGCGGACGTCCTGATCCGGCGGAATGCGCTGGTGATGTTCATGTCCGTGGAGATGATGCTCAATGCCGCCAACCTGACGCTGATCACCTACTCTCGCTTGCTGGAGAACGTAGAGGGTCAGGTCTTTGTCCTGTTGGTCATGGCCGTCGCGGCGGCCGAGGTAGCGGTAGGATTGGCCATCGTCGTGGCCTACTATCGCCACAAGGAGACGACCGACGTGGACGAAATGGACCTGCTCAAATGGTAGCAGCGCAGTTGCAGATGGAGTTCTCTTGAGATGCTCGAAACCGTCTGGTTGATCCTTCTATTCCCGCTCGCAGGCGTGCTGATCAAC
>JBFFCR010000113.1:0-10091 GCA_041559855.1 Anaerolineae bacterium
GAAAAGTCGGGGGCGATCAGAAAGAGCATCAGGTTGGGCAGGTAGAACAGCCCGGACTGCATGTCGGCGAGGAAGGGTACCCCACCGTAGAGATGAGGGTTCCAGAGGGGTAGATGCCCGTTGTTCAGGCTGGCGGCCGCGAACCGGTAGGTCGGAAAGAGAAAGGAGACAAGGTCACCACCGCCAGCCGGGTGCCAAGCCTGCCCGGTGAAGAGGATCCGCCAAAAGAATCCCAGCGACGCGAGCAACAGGATGACGGCAGGGAAGACTTCGCGGACCACAGGATGGCGCTTGAGCCTCATGGCTTGCTCTCCAGAATCTCCAGCAGGTGTGTGAATCCCATGCAGGTATCATGCCACAGATGGTAGATTCCTGCAACAACGCGGGAGTGCCTATATGCGCCACATGCCGACCTGGGGCTCCATCTCCTGCGGGCGAGGCAGTGGGGGCGGATTTATCTCGGTTGGGTCCAGTAGAGCAACCAAATGGAACCTGTGCAACTGGAGTGTAGGCTTTAGCCGGAAAGACCGCCTAAGAGCTCGACTCCGTCATCCAAACTCTATTTGAGCCTTGTACAAGAGCTAGCTGGAGCCAATGAAGGGGCCAGCGGGACCCGGCGCGTGCCACGCGGCATGCTGCAGGCCCTAGAGGTCGTAGAAGCGTGAGGCAGGCAAGATGATGAGCGCGCGGCCACCCCTTGATACTACAGACGTGGGTTGCCGCCGCGCCGCGCCTGCAATGCCTCGGCCCGAGCGTGGGCGACCTCACAAAAGTAGGGCACAAAGCCATCCAGCTCACCGGTCTCCAGGTGGGCGTGGGCCGGACACCAGAGGCAGAGGTTGATAATTGGGCAGCGGCGGCAGCGCTCGAGGAATTCGGGGCTTGCGGAGCGCATGTCGCGCACGCGGGGGACCAGCTCCTCCCAGGCTTCTTTCAGCCTGCCCCGGCGGAGGTCATAGGTACAGTCCGGATGCCACAGGTCGGCACACAGGCGGAAGACGCCATCGTAGCTGACCACAAAGCTCCGGTTGCCCGCCCCGCAGTGGACCAGGTGATCGCACACCTCGCCGTGGTAGGCTGGAAAGATCAACTTGTCACAACCCTTCTCCAGCGCCGTGGCCCGCTCTTCATCGCCCTGTTCAATGGCGACAATCTCCTCTGGCGAGAGCCGCTCGGCGCGGATCTCCTCATTGCGGCGGGGATCGCCGTCATAGCGCAGGTGGAGCAGAGGGTCAAAGCGGAAGTAGTCCGTCGTATGCTCGCGGCAGAAGGCTGCAATCGCCGGCAGCTCGTGGACGTTGGAGCAGAGAGCCATGGCCTTCAGCCGGACCTTGATGCCGTTATCCAGAAGCAGATCGAGGCCGCGCCGGAAGGCAGCAAAGGAACCTGGGTGGCGGGTCACCCGCTCGTAGGTCTCCTCGGTGGCCCCGTAGACGGTCACCTCGACGTCTCGGGGTGGGTGCTTTTTGAACAGTGCCACGTGCTCTTCGGTGACAAGGCAGGCGTTGGTAAAGACCGACACCAGCAGCCCCTTTCTCCTGAGCATGACATAGAGCTCGGAAAAGTCCGCGCGCAGGAGGGGTTCGCCGCCACTGACCAGACACCACAGGGTACCCAGAGCCACGGCCTGGTCGGCGACGTCGCCGATCTCGGCCAGCGAGAGCTCCTGCCGCCGCGCCTCTGCGTCGCCGGCCGGCAAGTTGATGTAGCAGTGGCGGCAGTCATTGTTGCAGCGGGCCGTGACCTCAAGGCAAAAGTCCAGGGGCACCCGCCGGTCGGCAATCTTGTCCCACAGGGCGAATTCCGGCAAGCGCCCCTCGGAGACGAACGATGTCGCATCCACGCTCACCACCCCCGCAACGGCCGTAGCCACGAGGCCAGCCACCTGCCCAGGGGAATAAGCCACCTGATGCGGGAGAGCCAGGCGATGGCGTATCGCTCCGGCCCCAGGCCCAGCCAGACGTTACGCCCGTCCCGCTCGATGCGCGTCACCCGCCCGAGCAGGTTCTGCGGCGGGATGATCCCATCTATGCATCCCGGCACAGCATCTCCTTGTATGAACGAGTCTGGACCGCGCCTGGCGACCACCCTGTGCACCACCACGTTCCCCTCACCCGGACGGGTGAACGCAACCACTTCGCCGATGCCAGGCCGGGCCTGCTGCAAGGGAGAGACGGTGATCACGTCCCCATCACGAATAAAGGGCGCCATACTCCAGCCCCGGGCGCAGAACCGGAAAGGGACGCCCCTGGCCAGCACTGCCCGCATCAGTTCTGATAGGGCGCGACCGGAGATTGGCAGCTCTTGCGCCTTTACGACGAAAAGACGGGGGTCCTCAAACCGCTGTGGCCTCAACCAGCATCCTCCGCCGCACCAGCTCATCGACCAGGCCGCGCACATCGCGCTCGATCTCGCCAGGTGATGCGTCATAGTCCTCGGCCAGGGCATCGACGATCTCGCTCAGGGTCGTGTTGCCATCCAGCCGGTCCCATATCGCCTTGCCCGTCTCGTTCATGGTGAACAGCTCGTCCTCCAGGTCGCCGATGCCGGCCACCAGCGGGACGATGATCAGCTCTCCCTCGATCTCGCGGGCGACGATGTCATCCGACGGCCCATAGACCGCGTCCATCCGAATCGCCATCAACCTGTATCCTCCTCATCATCTGGGCTCTCGCCTGTCTCCAGGCCCTTCCTGCAGACTGCTCCACCCCTGACGGACGTAGGCGCTGTGTGGATGCGCAACACGGATAGCCCGCCAGCTTCCAGCTCCGCCCTGACTGCATCCTCCGACGTGAATGCGTGGATGAACTCGATGTGACCCCACAGCATATCCCCTTCTTCGTAGGTCAGGTTCCCCAGGGTGCAGACGGCAACGAGGCGACGCAGCAGCCGGCCCATACTTGTAGACCTGGGCCGCGGGTCCCAATGGAATTGGCACAGGAAAAAGCCGCCGGGCTTGAGCGCCCGGGCAATGCGCCGCACCATTTCCACGCGCCGCGCCCGTGTCGGCACACAGGAGTACATCGATCTGGAAAGCCAGACCACGTCATAGGCACCGGCCGGCACATCCAGCCGCGATATCTCCTGTACCAGCCCCTCGATCTGCACCCCGCGCCGGGTGGCGTTCTCGCGGGCTCGGTCGACCATGGCCGCCACATGGTCGACGCCTGTCACCCGATAGCCCATGCGGATCAGCGGGATCGCCTCCCGGCCGCCTCCCACCCCCAGCAGCAAGAGCTCCCCTGAGGGTTCGGGTACCTCGTCCAACAGGTCAAGCTCGTCGGGGCCCAGGCCCGAGTCGACCAGATCGTCCTCTACCCAGGCGTCCAAGTTATGCGGTCGGGCATAGGTCTGGCGGCTGAACTCGACGAGATCATCAGGCTTCATGACCACGACGGGCAAGGATTGGAGGAAATCTCCCAACTGGAGCAGGAACCGTGCCAGACGAATGCGCATCCCCACAGTTAACCTCAACTCAACAGCCTGACAGGGCAAGCACGCGGGAGGCGTCCGCCCTGATCGCTTGCGTCTCTTGCGCCAGGGTATCGATGCGCACCCGCCAATCCGCGACTTTCCAAGCCCACTCCTCGTCGGCCAGCAACCCCAGGTCGCGCGCCTGGGCATGTGCCACTTGGCAGAGGTACTCGACCGGGGTGTCGAGGGTGCCATGCTCTGACCAGGCTTTGGCCGGACATTGTTCGCAGAGCCCTTTCAGAAAGCAGCGTGCGCAGCGGCGCAGGTACTCGGGATTGCTCGCCCGCAACTCCCGGAGGCGCGGGAAAGCCTCCGTCAAGGCATCCCGTAGCGTTCCCCGCTTCAGGTCGTAGACCGTGTCCGGGTGGCGGAGCAACATGCACATCTGGTAGATGCCGTAGGCATCGACGCAGCCCGCCTCCCCCGCACCACAGGCAAAGAGCCGGTCGCCCTGCGGGCCCATGAATTGGGCGGCAAACTGGGCCGTCGACTGGCGATAGGCCTCCTCGTCCCGGGCCAGCAACGCCACCCCCTCCTCGGGCGAGAAGCGCAACCTGCGGATCTGCCGGTTCTTGGCCGGCGAATCACGGCGGGTCCGCAGATCCAGGAACACCGAGTAGCCAGGTGAGCGGTCCATCCCCGGGATCGTTGCCGCCCAGGCCTCGAACTCGTCCATCTCGGCCCGGTTGGGGGGCAGCAATACCGACTTGACCACGAAGGGGATCTGCCGCTCCAGTAGCAGATCGATGCCCTGCCGGAACTCGGCGAACGCGCCCGGAGCACAGGCGACCGCATCGTAGGATTCAGGATGCATGCCATAGACGCTAATCTCGATCTTCTTCAGGGGCGGCACCCGGGCCAGGAGCTCCGCTACCTCCGGCGTGATCAGCCGGGCGTTGGTAAAGAGCACAACCCTCAACCCCAGGCGCCGGGCGTAGAGGTAGATCTCGGGAAAGTCGGCCCGCAGCAAAGGCTCGCCCCCGGTGAAGCGCACCGACAGCGCACCGAGGTCCGCGGCCTGATGCAGGATCTCTTGCCACTCTTCGGCCGTTAGTTCTCGCTGCGCGGCCTCGCTATCGTGGGCCGGCCGGTTGATGTAGCAGTGGATGCAGGCGTTGTTGCAGCGCTCGGTCAACTCGATGTCCAGGTGGCCGAGTTGCGGCCCGTGCCCCTGGAACAGGCGTTGCTGCGCAAAGCTGCGCCTTACCACATAGCCCTGGTCAGCCATCGGACTCCCGGATCATAATTGCTTGAGCAGGTCGACCACCCGGCCGCTCTTGTCGAATCGCAGGCGGTAGGCTGGTACCTCGGCGGCGATCATACCCACCAGGTCTAATGTCTTCTCCCACCAGTCGGCCGTGATCAGAGGCTTGACCACGTGACCCAACACCCCGGCGAGCCGCTCCCTCGGGCTCTCGATAGGGATCAGTTCGTTGGTGCCCGCCTTTTCCAGAAAGAGGATGGCCCGCAGCGGGCCTCCAGCGGGGGACACGTCCGGTAGTTCGCCGTGGCTCCAGGTGCCGTGGATGCGGAACCCATCGGGCCAGCGGCGCACGATCATGCGGTCATCGCACAGGATCTCGCCCTGCCCCCGCAGCATCTTCATCATCGTCGACTTGCCCGCCTCCGAGTGCCCAACGAACAGCAGCCCCTTGCCCTCTATCAGAATGCCGGAGGCGTGCAGGTAACAAGCCTGGCGATCGGCCAGGACCCGGGCCAACAGGATCTGGTCTGACGTGAATGTCGTTAGCGAAGGAAGGCCACCTTGCTGGAAAATGTCACCCCGGCGGCAGATGGTCCCCCGGCTGTGATCCTCGCTGAAGATCGACACGATGTGCAGGTCACGGCCATCATCCGGAGAAATGCCCAGGTAGACCCACGCGCCGCGCTGCCGGTAGATTGCCCAGGGGGGTTTCCGGTACACCTCCTGCCCCAGGCGGAGGTCCGACAGCGCCGGGACTCCAGAGAGGAGCCGTAGGGAGATGGTATCCTCCCCAGACCCGTCGGCGCGAAACGCCTCGAATTTGGTCGCAAAGGTCTCGTCGGTAATGGGGAAATCGGCGGACACCTGGACGGTGATGCCGGCGATCTGGTAGTAGCGCAGATGGGTCCGCCGCCACTCCTCCTTGAAGCGCCGCGTTTCCCGCGCCACCTGGCAGAGATAGTCCACCCTGGCCGAGTAGCGACCATGCTCCAGCCAGCCATAGACCGCGCACCAGCGGCAGTCCTGCCGCAGGTCGCAGGAGCCGCAGTTGTCCAGGTATTCCTGACCGCCGTGCACGGCATCGGCCAGGGAGGGGATGAACTGGTCCCAGGCCTCCTGGAAGGTCCCGGTACGCAGATCGAAGCGCATGGCCGGATCCTTGATGAAGCAGCAGAAGGAGATCCGCCCGTAGGGATCGACGTGGAAGTCGCGCCGTGCGGCGATGCATGATGCGAACAGGCGATCATCGCTCTGGACGGCACCACAGGAAGGAGCTCTTGGCACCTCCAGTAGCCCGGCGGCGGGATTGGGCTCGTCGAGGACAATCGCCTCCGCGGGGTCCAGCCGCTGGGCAGCGATCGCGCGGTTGCGCGCCTCAGAGTGGCAGGCCGAGAGCCACAGCCAGGGAGCGCCCACGCGGCAGTGTGGGCTCAAGGACCGAGCCAGCGCCACCATCTCGTCGTACTGCTGGTAGTTGGCCCGCATGGGCACGATCTGGACGACAAAGCTGGCGCCGGCCTCTTGCAGGTAGGCAAAGCCGCGCATGGTGGCCTCGAACGAGCCGGGGGCGCGCGTCACGCCGTCGTGCACCTCGGCCGTCGCGCCATAAAGGGCCACCATCTTGTTGCCCGGGCGGGTCATCAACCGGGCGATCTTGGGAGTGAGCAGCGTGCCGTTGGTGTTCAGGCTGTAGTGGACCGCCTTGCGCGTGATATAGTCAAAGATCTCGGGGAAATCGGGCCGCAGCATCGGCTCACCGCCAGAAATGGCCCAGGCCTGGCAGCCCATCGCGCGCGCCTCGCCGACAATGCGCTGGATCTCTTCCAGCGACAGCTCCTCCTCACCGTCGGGCGCGTCGGAGGGCAGCCACAGCCAGCAGTGGCGGCACCTGTTGTTGCAGCGATAGGTGAGATCCAGGCTGCCGTCGAGGGGCAGTCTGGGGAATGCCTTCCGTACAGTCAGACGCATCTCTTCCCTTGGACAGCGTTTTCAGACAAGGAGGATGTAGCTACGCGGGAAAGTGTCAATCAAGACCTGTTGGCAGGAACCCTGCCAGAGAGGCTACCAGCGCACATTTGATCGCCAGATCGGTCCCAGGAGTGGGCGGCTGCCACCGTCGCGAAGAACTGATAACCGTCGGCCGCGCATTCGCACTTACTGCGAATGCCAGAGCGGATGAGCCAGTGCCTAGCTGCCGGATCGGGACTGGCAGTTGGCACAGTTGTTTGTCGCGCCTTTGTCACATCCTTCCTGCGCTGTGCTGGTAGGATTGTCTCCCCCTACGTTGCCAATCCGCTTGCAATGCTCGAGCACACTCTCCTCTGGCATCCCCCTGGCCAGCACGATCAACTGCGGCTGGGTCCACTGCGTCTTTACCTTTGACATGCGTTCCTCCTCGGGTCGTAGATGGCCGGCGGGGTTGCACCGGCAAGACAACCGCGCCAACACTGGCAGGGATCATGATTGCTTCTGGGAACTGGTTTCGCCGCGGGCTCCCTGCTCTGGATAGATCCCGGATGCCGGCCACCCTGCAGCGCCATAGAAGTGGGGCCGCGCGCTGCCTCAGCGACCCATGTACAATGCCATTCTATCACAGGATTGCTGTCATGTCAACTGCACGCCAGGCTCATCAAGAAACGGATCAATGGCCTGGATGATTTGCCAAAGGGGTTGATTTGTGCTATAGTATCTGCGCCTGCTACATAGCCCCGGTGACCATCGTGGACCACGATGCAGAAAACTGCCTCGAAGCGCAAATCAAGGGATGGCCCATGGATGTGACCACCAATTGATTCGGCTCGTTGCCCGAGCCAGTCTCTGTCGGTTGTAGTACGGGGGAAGCGACAGAGACGACCAGCGCGCATCGTCACGGGCAGCGACGCTCACTTCAGGCACCCGCGCCCATGACGTTCCATTAACACAAGCCTGGCGCGACCAGGGGCAAACGTACTCTGTTCACTCCAAAGCGTGGCTCTCCACGCGTTGGCAGGTTTGAGCAATCCAGGGACAGACGGCCTCACCAAACCAACTGGGGCGTTCCGGTCCTTGGGCATCCAACCGATAGATGGTAGAACCAGTCTGGCGATTTTCTCATTGCCAGATCGGCGGAGCATGGCTGGAAAGTATGCCGGTACAGAATGACAATTGCCCTTCTCGGACCAGGCAATAGGATGACATGAGTTCCTCGGACAGCCCGCTCGTCGCGCACCCGCCCAAACGGGCAGCCAGACAGTGCCTGCTCCTCTGCGCCCGCAGTCGCACCGAAGACGATGGCGCCCTTGCTTCGCTGCTGCGCCAGGGCGTCGACTGGGCGTATCTGCTCGACCTGGCCGGGCGCCACGGCCTGCTGCCCCTGGCCTACGAGCGGCTGCGCCGCCTGGATGTGGACCTGATCCCGCGCGACGTGATGGGCCGACTGCGAGGCATCTACTATGCCAATCTGCGGCGCATCGTGCGCCTGCAGGCCAACTTGAGCGAGGCCGTCATCGCGCTTCAGCGGGAAGGCATCGAGCCGGTCGTGCTCAAGGGCGGCGCGCTTGCCGGCACGGTCTATCCCGATCCGGGCCTGCGGCCGATGGTCGACCTGGACCTGCTGGTCCCCACCGAGGCAGTGGAACGGGCCGGGGCAGCGCTGGCGTCGATCGGCTACCACCTGTCCGAAGGGCTGCCGGCGCGCATGGTGGGCTTTCAGCAGCGCTTTGGCGGCGGGCTGGAGTGGCAGCGCGACGGCGATTTTGGCCTGACGCGCATAGACCTGCAGCACGATCTGGGGGGCGTTGACTTTTGCCGCCACGCCTTCCCTGTCGAGTCCGAGGCCCTGTGGGCCGCAGCCCGGCCGCTGAGCCTGGACGTGGGCAGCGGCCCGCCCCAGGAGCAGGGTTTGCAGCTCTCGGCCGAGGACACGCTGATCCATCTCTGCCTGCACCCGGCCCTGCACCACGGCTACGCCGTCCCGCTCATCGGAACCGTGGATATCGACTGGCTGGTGGCCCGCGAGGGATCGGACGAATTCTGGCGCTGCCTGGTCGCGCGCGCCAGGCAGTTCCGTGTGCGAGTCGTCGTCTACCGGGGCATGCGCTGTGCTCGGGACCTGTTGGGCACACCGGTGCCGGACCGGGTCATGGATGCCCTATCGCCGGGTGCCATGCGCCAGCGCCTGCTAGAGCGACTGGCGCCATTGGACGAGGAGCGCGTCTGGGCCAGGGTAGAACGGCAGCCCAGCGGGCTGCACCAATTGTTGATCTACGCCGCCCTGACGGAACGCCCGTCGGACGTGCTGGGCATGGTGCGCGCCATCCTTTTTCCGGGACGCGAGTGGCTGGCAGTGCGCTACGGCCTGCAAGGGGGGTGGCAGGCGCGCCTGTATGGCCTGATCCATCCCTTGCGCGTGGCCCGAGCCTTCTTGCGCGGCCTGCGCCGGCCCCTGGTGCAGAGCAGCCTGGAGTAAGCCGGGTGTGAGCACTCCCGGGGCAAGTGGATATGCTCACTTGGGAAAAGTGCACCAAGTGACAGGAGGTACTGCGTGATCGAGAAACAGGACACGGACAAGAAGACTAGAGAGCTACGACCCGCGGTCGTGGCCATCATCCCCGCTCACAACGAGGAACGGTACATTGGCAGCGTGGTGCTCCGAGCGCGGGGTCAGGTGGACGCGGTCATAGTTGTCGACGATGGCTCCACCGACGCCACCGCCCAGATCGCGGAGGCGGGCGGCGCCATCGTGGTGCGACACGAGTGCAACCAGGGCAAGGGCGCGGCGCTGAACACCGGCCTGGGCAAGGCCCGGGAGATGCGTGCAAGCGGCGTGGTCCTGCTCGACGCGGATGGCCAGCACCTGCCGGAGGAGGTGCCGGCAGTCCTGGCGCCTATCCTTGCGGGCGAGGCGGACCTGGTGATCGGCTCGCGCTACCTGAACGGGCACGAAAATGGGGTGCCGGGCCACCGGGCCTGGGGACACCGGGTCTTTAACATGCTGACCCGGGCCGCCTCCGGGGTTGGCGCCAGCGACTCGCAGAGCGGCTTCCGCGCTCTGTCCTGGCGGGCGCTGGGTGCTGTGAGCTTTGCCTCCGAGGGGTTTTCGGTCGAGTCGGAGATGCAGTTCCTGGCCCGCGAGCTGGGGCTGCGCGTGGTGGAGGTGCCGATCACGGCCGACTATGCGGAAAAGCCCAAGCGGCCGGTAATGCAGCACGGGATGATGGTGCTGAACGGGGTGCTGCGCTTGGTGGGCCAGTACCGCCCGCTGCTCTTCTTTGGGGTGAGTGGCTTTGTGGTGCTGGCGGTCGGATTGCTCTGGGGTGCCTGGGTGGTCAGCATCTACGAGCGCACCAAGACGCTGGCCGTGGGCTATGCCCTGATCAGCATCCTCCTGAGCGTCCTGGGCAGCCTGAGCCTATTCGTTGGGATCCTGCTGCAC
>JBFFCR010000114.1:0-10061 GCA_041559855.1 Anaerolineae bacterium
CCTGCTGCGGCATACCGATGCCAATACGGCGTTTCTCCTCGTCGGTCATTTCCGCCAGATCGACCACAACATCCTCGACCCCTGCCAGCGCGCCGACCGCGGCCCGCACGTCGGACGCTATCTGGCCCTTGAGCGGGCAGCCCAGCGTCGTCAAGGCCAGTGTGATCTCTACCCGGCTCCCCTCAATCTGTACATCGCGAATCATGCCCAACTCTATGAGGCTCCTGTGCAACTCCGGGTCCATTACCCCTTCTAGTGCTTTGCGTACCTCTGCTTCTCCAACCACGCTTACTGCCTCCATACCCACATTTGTGTGTGCTCACATCCCGTGCTTATCTGACTGGCTCGCGGCAATCATCTCCCGGGCGCTTGCCCGTGTCTGCTCTGTGAGCGCGCCCAACATGCCGGCAAGCTCCTGTTCCCGCTCATCACCCGCTAACGAATGGACACTTGTGACGGTGCGCTCGCCGACCACACCCTTTCGCACCTGCAGATGCCGATCGGCATAGGAGGCGAGTTGAGGCAAGTGCGTCACGCATAACACCTGATGGCTGCGTGCTTTCCCACCATCGCTGACCGTCAGATCCCACAGCTTCCGGCCGACCACGGCACCAACTCGCCCCCCAATGCCCGCATCGATCTCGTCAAAGATCAGGGTTGGGGTGCGGTCAGCCTGGGCGAGCACCGTTTTCAGAGCCAGCATCAAGCGCGAGGTTTCGCCTCCCGATGCGATGCGCACCAGGGGCTTGAGCGGCTCTCCGACGTTGGGAGCGATAAGAAACTCTACTCGATCTAGACCAGTCAAGTCAAAACCCACCCGCCGGTCATCTGCGTAGGCGCCTTCAGGATCGGTCCGCCAGGTGAGCCCGACGCCGAAGCGAGCCCGTGACATGCTCAGCTCATCCAGCTGCCCCTCTATCCCCGCGGAGAGTCGCTCTCCCGCCTCCCGGCGCAGCGATGATAGACGCGCGCCAGCCTCACCCACCTGGTGAAGGAGGCGCTCTTCCTCAACTTCCAACTCGGCGATCCGCTCCTCACTGTGCTCAATCGTCTCCATCTCGCGACGCGCGCGGGCTGCGAACGCCAGCACGTCCTCGATCCGATCCCCGTACTTGCGCTGCAGGCTGTGGATGACGGCCAACCGCTCCTCGACCTGGTTCAGTCGCCGGGGGTCGAACTCGATACGCTCCTGGTATTCGCGCAATGACCCGGAGAGATCCTCCAACTGGTAGCTCAGCGTCTCAGCTGCCTCCAGAAGAGACGAAATCTGAGGATCGAGGCGGGCCAAGCCAGACAGCGCCCGTGCCGCTGTCTGCAACTGATCCAGGGCAGATGCACGCTCTTCATCCCCCTGATAGAGCGCAAGCTGCGCCTCGTCGGCCAGCTCCCTCAATTGCTCGGCATTCGCCAGCAGGGTCCGCTCCTGGCCTAGCTCCTCGTCCTCTCCTGGTTCAAGCCGCGCGGTCTCTATCTCCCTCACCTGGTACTGCAGCAGATCGACACGGCGGGCCAGCTCACGCTCGTCGCGGCGAAGAGCAGCCAGCTCGCCGCGAACCCCATGAAGCTGGCGGACAAGGTTCTCTACCTCGCTTCGCAGGGGCCACAACTCACCGTAGCGGTCCAACAGGTCCACGTGCTCCCCCGTGCGCATCAGCGACAGGTGTTCAGTCTGGCCATGTATGTCCACGAGATACTGGCCGATGCCATTCAGCACCTTAAGCGATACAGCACGCCCGTTAACCCGGCATACGTTTCGACCCTCGCGCCGGATCTCGCGCGCAAGGAGCAAGAGCGCGGGATCATCACCTTCAAGACCATCCTGCTCCAACAGGGGGCCAAGCACGCCCTGCGCCTCTGCATCCAGTGCAAACACAGCCTCAACTGTTGCTTGCGGAGCGCCTGCCCGGACAAACTCCGTGTCCGCGCGGCCTCCCAGCACCTGGCTCACAGCGTCCACAATGATCGACTTGCCCGCGCCAGTCTCACCGGTCAGGACGTTGAAACTGGGCGCAAAGCGCAGATGCAGTTCATCAATGATGGCGAAATCCCGAATGGTCAGTTCCGATAGCATGCTTCCCTCAGATCAACGCATCAGCAGCATTACATCGGTGCGGGGGCAGATCATGTGCCGCGGCCGTGACTCGTGAGGCGTTTCCTCCGCTTACCGCAAGCGGGCCGAAGCAGCACCCACAGCCAACACCATAAAGAGTGCCAGAGTGATCAGGCTCCAAGGCCACACAAGACTCAAGACCAACGACGGCAGCGCCCCAATCACCATGCCCGCCGCAACGACCACCCACATATATCTGCTCCGGCGCCGGCGCACGGTCAGGCGGACCGCCTCGGCGACTCCGATGCCCACCGTGGGCCCCAGAATGAGAGCAAAGAACCATGCTCCAAGCTGGCCCATGAGAAACGCGGCAACGCCGCCCAACACCAACGCGATCGCACCGCCGATGACGTAATCCAGCACTCCTCCGCTGTAGAACACGGCCTGCTGGCGGCCTAGGCACTCCTTGCAGCGGTAACCGACCGGCGTCTGCACCGCGCATCTCGTGCAGATCGGCTTGCCGCAGCGATTGCAGCGCAACATGGTCTCAACTGTGGGATGATTGGCGCAGAACAGCGCGTCGTCGTCAAATGTACGTTCGTCGGGAGGTGGAGGGCCAACCGCAGCCTCCAGTCGCTGCGAGGCCTGCGCAATCACAAGATCCAGGTCGTCGTCCTCAATCCCAGCGTCCGCTCGCCCGTCTGGTTCCCGATCCCGCCGCAGCATCTCAAGCCCCAGACGAGCCTCAACATTTTCCGGGTCAAGCTGCAGGACAGTCTCAAAGCAAGCTATCTTGCCATCCGGCTCGTCCTCCACCGCCGCCAGAGCCAGCCAAGCCTCGACATCAGAAGGAGCTGATTGGATGGCGCGACGAAGGTATTCGCGTGCCTCATCGGGCCGGCCCACCCGAGCAGCCGCTTTGCCGCGCTGAACCAACTGCTCCGTGTCTAATGAATCTGTCATAAAAAGCCACACTCCAGGCAAGCTCCCTGGCCCCCCAGGCGCCAGACGCTCCGATTGTACCCGCAAACAGAGGCCCGGTCAAGTACGTTTGCTTACCGACCGCCGGTTGAGCTTGCGCCCGCTAGCTTTCTTTGCGCAGCGTGCGACGGGCTACCCAGGCTAGCATGACAAGAGTGCTAACTCCCAGCACCACCAGCGCGATGAGCTTCAGCAGACGCGAACCGATAAGCAGGGCGGAGGTACCCAGGAGAGCGCAGTAGCCATAGTAAAGCAGGACGACCTGGCGCTGGCTCAATCCCAGCTCGAGCAGGCGGTAGTGCAGATGGCGGCGGTCCGAGTGCCCGATCGATTCACCTGCGCGCAGCCTCATGATGATCAGCCAGGCCACGTCGATGATGGGGATGCTGAGAACGAGCAGCAGCAGAGCCATCTTGGCCCCTGCTGCGATCCCAAGCGTAGCGATTGCATACCCCAGTAGCAACGAGCCGGATCCCAGAAATATCTTTGCCGGGCTAAAGTTGAACGGCAGGAAACCGAGCGTTGCCCCCAGCAATGCCAACGGAAGCAGCGCCACACTGTATTGCCCCTCCCGTATCATGTGAATAGCAAGTACCGCGCTCACAATGGCACCCACTCCCGTCGCCAGGCCATCTAGGCCATCCAGGAAATTGATCGTGTTGATCATGCCCATGATCCACAAGAGAGTAAAGCCCACGGTAAGCCAGTAGTAGGGAAAGATGTAAAGCTTGTCGGTGAAGGGATTCATCACCCGTTCGATGAAAACCAGACACAGTATGGCGATGAGCCCGGCAATGGCTTGAGCGATGTACTGAGGACCAGGTCGCAGCTCAAGACGATCGTCGATGGCACCGACGATAAAGAGGAAGACCATGCCGCCCGCGATGCCGACAAAGCGGGTGAGTTCCTTGGGATCCTGCCGCGGGACCGGAAGCCATTGAGCCAGCAGTGCTGCTGCCATAAAGGCCACAAAGATCGCAATTCCGCCAGTACGAGGAATCGCGCCCTTGTGCTGGCGGCGCTCGCCAGGCTCATCCACGATGCCACGGAGGCGCCCCCAAGCAGCTGCCAGCGGCGTGCTGATCAAAGCCGTCACCATGCCCACGGCAAAGACAAGTACAAAGGGCCACCAGGCCAGTTCCGCGTCCATGGCCCGCATTGTACGCTAGCTGCAAGCGAATGTCAACTGCTCCCAGGGGCCGGGCACCCGGTTGAGCGGGACGAGGTGGCACCTCAGCCGCATCCCGGCACCTGTATCCAACAGGATCACGCCGATTCTCTCGCCCTCCAGGCCATGGCCGCGAGCACCTCCACGAACAGCCTCGCCGCCAGATGAGAGCCGGTCCCCACGCGATCATCGTACTGAGGCCCCAGGCAGCAGAGATCGAACCCCTTGATCTCCGCCGCCTTGCCAATGCAACGCAACGCCGAGATGATCTGCTTCGATGTCAGCCCGGCTGGCTCCGGATACTTTTGCGCCGGGCAGTAGACAGGATCCACCACGTCGATGTCCAAGGAGACATATACACCATCGGTGCCATCGCACGCGCGCGCCAGGGCTGCCTCCATCACATCCTCGATACCGCGCTGATCCACATCGGTGATGGTAAATACCCGATGGCCAAGCGTCTTGGCAACCTCAGCCTCGAAAGGAACCTGGCGGAGCCCTCTGATTCCCATCTGGCAGAAATTCTGTACGTCCACGTTCGGCAGGCTAAGGATCTGTGCCCACTGCGATCCAGCAAACATGGGCGGATCCCAGGCCAGATCATAGTGCGTATCAAAGTGAATGAGCCCCAGACGCCCGGTCATGGCCCCAGCCACAGCCCGCACCACTGGCAGCGTGACGGCATGGTCGCCGCCACACACCAGCGGGACCGCCCCTGCCTCAACGATCTCGCGGACACGGTCCTCGCACCGTGCAAACGAGGTCTCCGGGTCCTCGGGAGTCACGGCGACATCTCCCGCGTCCACCGCGCGCACGTGCCTAAAAATGTAAAAGTCAGGAGCATACTCGACAAACAGCCCGTAGCCGTGGTGGATCGAGTAGTGAATGCTGTAGCGCCGAACTGCCTCTGGCGCCCGATCGGCACCTGTGCGATAATAGATACTGTCGGGCCCGGCGGGAGCGGCCAGCTCAGGCAGGAATGTATGCGGCGTGTCGATCTTGACCCCTTCGTACCCCATCCCCAGGAACGCAGCGTCGACCCCTTCGAGGTCCGCGCATTGACGCGCATAGGGCAATTCCATAAAGGTAGGCACGTCTCCACCCAGGATGTCGCGCATCCGCCGATCCACCCTCACCGGGGCGGTCTCTGCTGCGCGGCGGTATGCGTCCTTCCAGATCTTTTCGTCCACCGCAAGCCTCCCATGCTTGATCATGCGCGCAGGCTTGCCGTCCCGAACGTGCGCGCTATGCACTCAGCCTACACATCCTTCTGGTAAGACACCTGACCATCGATCAGCACCATCTCTACCACCGTGCGGTAGTCGAGAGGATGCCCATCGAACACCACGATGTCGGCATCCTTACCGACTTCAAGGCTACCCACACGATCCTCAACCCCGATAACTCTGGCCGCGTTGATGGTGATGGCCTTCAGCGCATCCTCTTCAGGCATCCCCTCGCGCACGGCAAGTGCAGCATTGATGGGCAGGTACTTTACCGCCGACACCTCGTCTGTCTGGATGGCAACCAGCACACCAGCTTTGGCCATCATCCCCGGGTTCTTGGGCATCATGTCTTTCAGTTCGTACTTGGTCCGTGAGAAGAGAATCGGGCCGGCCGTCACCGGGATCGACTTGGCTGCCAGGGTGTCGGCAATCTTGTACCCTTCCGTGGCGTGCTCCAGCGTGAGGTCCAGGTCGAACTCCTCAGCAATCCGGATCGCCGTAAGCATGTCATCGGCACGGTGGGCATGGACTCGGACTCTCATCTCGCGGCGCAGCACGCGACCCAGAGCCTCCAGCTTGAGATCACGCTCAGGTCGCTTGGGCTCGTCCCCGTTGGCGCTGTCTCCCTCCCCCTTGGCCTCGTACGCGCTCAACTCTGACTCGAAGCGGCGCCACTGTTCCAGGTAGTTCTGCGCACGCACCAACGCATCACGGATCATCGCGGCGTTTCCCATCCGCGTGGAGGGCGTCTTCTTCTGATCTTTGTAGACCCGCTTGGGGTTCTCGCCCAGGGCCATCTTCATCCCCGCCGGCTCCAGCAGAACCATCTGTTCCACACTCGGCTTCGACGCAGTCTTTAGACACACCCCTTGCCCGCCGATCAGGTTGCCGCTGCCGGGCAAGGTCAAGACAGTCGTCACTCCCGCGGCCACCAGCTCAGGGAATGCCGGATCTTGAGGATGTACAGCATCGAGCGCCCGCAGGTGGGGCGTGATCGGATCGGTCATCTCGTTGCCGTCAGAATGCTCCCAGCCCACGCCCTCAGGCCAGATGCCAACGTGGCAGTGCGCATCGATCAGCCCTGGCATCACAACCTTGCCTGTGGCATCATAAACCTCGGCATCCTCAGGAATGGTGACATCCTGACCGATGGCGACGATCCGTCCCCCCTCGACAAGCACCGTACCCACCTCAATGGTGCCCTGGGTAACGGTCATCACTCTTCCGTTCACGATTGCTATCATGGCATCCTCGCCCTCTCTTTCGTTGGTGATTATCCGGCCCGTCGTGCTCCCGACCTTGGGCATTATACCACGACTAGCTATCCGCGCCAAGACCTTGCAGAGTGCTTGGATGCCATCAGGGTAGGCACAATTGATCCACTCATCACACTTGACACAGATTCCGCAGCTGCGACGCCACTTCGTTGACATTTCCGCGCACCTCTGATAGAATTCCCTTGCACGCCAGCACTGCGAGCAGCTTCTCTCGGTACAGCTATGGCGCCGCTGCGAGCTGTTTATGGCACGAGGGGGAAAGTGCTCATGAACCACAAGTACGGCTTTCATGTCAATCGCACTGGCGACGACGTGCTGGACGCCATCAAGCGCATCCGGCCGCGCGTGATCAAAGCTCTCGATCACAACGTCGGGTTCTGGACGCGCGTGCGCTACCTCATCCCAAACCTCTTCCTCATCGGTCGCGTGGCCGTACCCGACTCTTTCCGGGGACGGTTCATGCAGGACCCTGCTGGCACTGGACGCAGCTTTGCGGAGAGCATTCTCAGCTTGGAAGCTAACTATACCACAGTCCAGGGCCGGCCTCTCTTCGATGCCTGGGAGTCTTTCAACGAGGCCGTACCCGGCCATGCTCCACCCGAAACCAAGCGTGCGTACGATGCCTTTCAGGTGGCGTTTGCTGCACCCATCAAACAGGCTGGCTTTGAACCAATCGCCATGAACTTTGGCACTGGCAACATGCTGGGCGACGATTTCCTGACCTACTTTGCTGGCACGCTAGAGACTTACACCTATCTCGGCTTCCACGAGTACGACTGGCCTGATATGTGGCGCCTACACAAAGAGAACATCAGCGAAACGAACGAGGGCGGCATGTGGCTCACCCTGCGCTATCGGCGCATCATGAACGAGGTGAACAAGGTCTACAGCAACCAGCACCGGATTCTCATCACCGAATGTGGCATGACTCAGGCGGTACTAGGCGGTAAGGACGTAGGTCCCTGGGGCCCGCCGACCGTGCCGCAGAATGTGCTAGACTATCTAGCATCGAAGAACATCAGCCCGGACGTCACCGAGGAACGCTACTGGAATTCTTTGCTTTGGTACAACGACGAATTGATGAAAGATGAGTATGTAGACGCTGCCATGCTCTTCGTCGTCGGTGCGATCCATCCTTGGGAGACCTTTGAGCACCTTGGCGGCATCGTTGATCGCCTTGAGGTCTTCCAAGCTGACAACGGAGACGAGTCGGATCCCGGTAGGACCCTGGCCGAGGAACTGCTGGCCGCCGCCGAGGAGGCCCAGGCAATCCAGTTCAACCCACAGGCTGCCTTGCAGAAGCGTATCTTTGCCGATGGCTTTGTGCCCAACTCGCCCGAGTTCGAGGTCGACTTCAACAGCGTGAGCTATGTGGCCCAGAGGGCAGAGCATCTGGACACCGGCGAGGTCCGCGTCTACCATGTGGTCAAGGGCAACTGGTCGGATGTGCGCTATGTCCGGCGCTAGGCAGGCCCGCACTGCAGCCACAACAGGAGAAGGCAATTGGACAGCCAAGAGATCATACGACTGAACCGCGATTATACCCTCTTCTCATGGGCTACCCAGGGGACGCTAGAGCCGATTCCCATCGAACGGGCAAAGGGGGTCTACCTGTGGGACGCTGAGGACCGTCGCTACCTCGACTTTTCCTCCCAATTGATGAACGTCAACATCGGCCATGGCCACCCCGTTGTCGTTCAGGCCATCAAGGAACAGGCCGAGCGCCTGCCCTTTGTCGCGCCATCATTCGCGACGCAGGTCCGCGCCGAGCTGGGACGCAGCCTCGCGGAAATCACGCCAGGCGACCTGCAAAAGTCCTTCTTCACTCTGGGTGGCGCTGACGCCAACGAGCACGCCATCACGATCGCTCGCCTGGTGACCGGCCGGAAAAAGATAGTGACTCGGTACCGATCCTACCACGGTGCGACATCCGGCGCCATCAGCGCCAGCGGCGATCCGCGCCGCCTGCCTTCGGAGCCAGGCATGCCCGGCGTTGTGCGCATCTTTGACCCCTATTGCTACCGGTGTGTCTTTGGCCAGAAACCCGACACCTGCCGGCGAGAGTGTATCTCCCACGTAGAGCAGGTGATCCAGTTCGAGGGTCCTGACCGGATCGCGGCCCTCCTGATGGAAGGAGTCACTGGTACCAGCGGGCTCTTTGTGCCGCCCGACGACTACTGGCCCCGCATGCGAGAGATCTGCGACAAGTACGGCATCCTACTCATCGCGGACGAGGTAATGAGCGGGTTCGGCCGCACCGGCAGGTGGTTCGGTGTGGACAATTGGGACGTCGTCCCCGACATGATCACCATGTCCAAGGGCCTCACCTCCGGCTATATGCCACTGGGTGCCGTTGCTGTGTCCAGAGCCATTGCCAGTTACTTTGAAGAACACACACTCTGGAGCGGACTCACCGCCAGCAGCCACCCGATATCCTGCGCAGCCGCACTAGCAACCATCCGTGTATATCGCGACGACAACCTGCTGAAAAACGCGCAGCGGATGGAGTCGGTGGTTGCACAGGGGCTGGACGCCATCAAAGCCGGTCACCCGTCCGTTGGCGACGTACGAGGGCTGGGCCTCTTCTGGATCATCGAGCTAGTAAAGGATCGAGATACGCGCGAGCCTCTTGTGCCATGGAACGCAAGGGCATCAGAACTGGGCCCAATGCCAGCGATTAGTCGCTACCTGCGACAGCAAGGGCTCTATACATTCATCAAGTGGAACTGGATCTTTGTCGCTCCGCCACTGTGCATCGACGCTGCCCAGATAGCAGAAGGCCTGTCCGCTATTGATTCAGCCCTGCAGATCGCCGACGCCAGCATTGCAGGCCGAGAACCAGAATAGCAGCATAGGGAGAATCTTATGTCAAATCTTACCTTGGAGAAGGTCGAGCAGGCCACCGACATTCTGGAAGAGAAGGAAGTGGATCTGTGGCTCACTTTTGTCCGCGAGACATCGGCAAGCGGAGACCCAGTGCTACCCCTGATCTATGGTGACGCCGACCTCACATGGCAGAGCGCACTCATCTTGACCCGTACTGGGGAGCGCATCGCCATAGTCGGCCGGTTCGAGACCGAGGCAGCCCGAGGCACCGGCGCCTACCCCACGGTAATCGGCTACGATGAATCTCTGCGCCTCGAGCTTCTGCCCATCCTCGAGCGGCTCGACCCTTCGCGCATCGCATTGAACTACTCGCGAGACGACGTGCTCGCTGACGGACTCAGCCACGGCCTCTACGAGCTGCTCCTGGGCTACCTCCGCGACACCCCCTTCGCCCAACGTATCACGTCTGCCGAAGCGGTCATCAGCGCGCTACGCGGGCGCAAGACACCGGGCGAGATCTCGCGGATCAAGGC
>JBFFCR010000115.1:0-10053 GCA_041559855.1 Anaerolineae bacterium
GAATAGATCACCTCGCCAGCCTCGAGCTCGATGGTGACCACCTGCAAGGTGGTGCCGTCGATCCGGTAGCTGATCCGGCCTCGTGTGCCCTCGTACTCGCGCTGGGCGTGATCAACATCGGTGTCCAGCGGGGTGAGCCCGGCCGCACCTGCGGGCGCCGCGACCTCCATCACAGCCCCACACGCAGTACAGAACCTGGTTCCGCGTACGTTCTCTGCGCCACATTCATTGCATCTCATAGCTCTGTCCTCCTTACAGGTACTTGGGGAGCGCTTCAGGGGCTGATTATATCACCGCTCACGGAATTCAGCAAAGAGGCAGGTCGTCCGGATGCCGCTGAGCCCTCAAGAGGGGGTGGAACACCGGCCCGGCCACGGATTCAGGCAGAGTAGCGCCGCCTGTTGCCCACTGTCCGTGTCGCTCTTTGCCGGGAATCGCTCGGGACATCACTGCCTCAGACTGGCGACCACGGCGGCATTGAAGGTCCCTTGGGGGTGCGATTACCTGTCTGCTTTCCCAGACTCACGTGTGCGGACCTTGGTTGGAAACTCACCCGGGGGACGAACACTCGCGACGATTGCCGTGGAGCCGGAGCTGTGGTACACTCCCGACAGAAGGTCAGGTCGGGATGCCCCTATCCGGCTGCGTGCGATGTTCTGAATCTGGCGGCTAGGCCATCACCGCCGACGCGCCGCTGGAGCGCATCCCGTTGCATTTACGCGGCGGCGCCAAGCTGCCTGTTCGCGCGAAGACTTATGACGGTGGTCTACTGCCTTGAATCGGCCGGCCTGCTTAGCAATCGGATGCAGAGGGCGATCCCGGCGTGGAACAAGAGGATGCTATGTGCAATGACTGGCAAGACCCGAGTGTCATCGGCCGCAACAAAGAACGCGGGCACGCTACGCTGGTGGTCTACGCCGACGAGCAGGCGGCGCTGATCGGCGATCGCGAGGACAGCCCCTATTTCCAGCTGCTGAACGGCGACTGGCGCTTCAACTGGGCGCCCAACCCTGCTTCCGCGCCGGAAGGCTTTGAGCAGGACAATTTCGATTTCGGCGAGTGGAGCACGATCGCCGTGCCGTGCAATTGGCAGCTTCAGGGATATGACAAGCCCATCTATCTCAACGCGGGATACGCCTTCCCGCAAGATGGCATCCCGCGCGCGACCACGCAGATTGCCAGGGATCGTGCCCTGCCGGCGATTCCAGATGACGACAACCCGACCGGCTCTTACCGCTGGACGTTCACTGTCCCTCGGAGCTGGAACGGGAGACGGGTGTTTCTTCTCTTCGAGGGGGTCGATTCGGCCTTTCACCTGTGGGTGAACGGGCGAGAGGTAGGATACAGCCAGGATAGCCGCCTGCCCGCCGAGTTCGACATCACGTCCTACGTGCGTCCTGGCGAGAACACGCTGGCCGTGCGCGTCTACCGCTACTCCGACGGTAGCTACCTGGAGGATCAGGACATGTGGCGGCTGAGTGGCATCTACCGGGACGTGGTCCTGTGGGCTGCACCGCTCGTCCACGTGCGCGACTTTTTTGTCAGGACGGAACTGGATGCGGCCTACGAGGATGCGACGCTCAACATCACGGCCAAGGTGCACAACTATGGGCAGCAGGACGTGGAAGGACATACGCTCGAGTTGGCGTTGTTCGATGAGGCAAATCGGCGGATTGGGGAGGTGGACGTCGAGGTTGCGGTCAAGGCCGGTGGCGAGGTGAGCCTGGATCAGGAGCTAGCCGCCGCCAACCCGAAGAAGTGGTCGGCGGAGCACCCGCATCTCTACACGCTGCTGATCGCGCTCAAGGATGCAGCCGGGCAGGTGCTGGAAGTCGAGCGGTGCAGCGTGGGCTTTCGGCAGATCGAGGTAAAGGACGGGCAGGTCCACATCAACGGCGTTCCCGTGCTGTTCAAGGGCGTCAACCGGCACGAACACGATCCCGACGCCGGTCACACTGTCGGTGTTGAGTCGATGGTCGAGGATATTCTGTTGATGAAGCGCTTCAACTTTAACGCGGTACGCACCTGCCACTATCCCGACGATCCGTTGTGGTATGACCTGTGCGATCGATACGGGCTTTACCTCATCGACGAGGCCAATCTGGAGACCCACGCCGTGGTGGGCAAGCTGACCAACGATCCGAGCTGGGCTGCCGCGTTCCTCGACCGGGGCGCGCGCATGGTTGAGCGCGACAAGAACCATCCCAGCGTCATCATGTGGTCGCTGGGCAACGAGTCGGGAAGTGGGCCGAATCACGCGGCGATGGCTGGCTGGATACACGACTATGACCCTACGCGCCTGGTGCACTATGAAGGCGCCACGGGCTGGGGCGGGTGGTACGAAGGGCCGGACGACGCGCCTTACGTGGATGTCGTCAGCGTGATGTATCCAACGCTCGAAAGGCTGGATCAGCTGGCGCAGATTCCCGGCGAGATGCGCCCGATCATCATGTGCGAATACGCCCACGCCATGGGCAACAGCTGCGGTAACCTGCGCGAGTATTGGGCGTCGGTCGAAAAGCACGCGCGCTTGCAGGGCGGCTTTATCTGGGACTGGGCAGACCAGGGCATCCGCCGGACGACCCCTGGCGGCGAGCAATGGTTCGCCTATGGTGGTGACTTTTGCGACGATCCAAACGACGGTCCCTTTTGCCTCAACGGCGTGGTCTTTCCCGACCGCCGCTGTAAGCCGGCGATGTGGGAGTGCAAGAAGGTCATGCAGCCGGTCAACGTCGAGCCAATCGATCTGCTTGCCGGTCAGGTCAGGGTCGTCAACGGCTATCACTTTTCCGACCTGAGCCACTTGGTTATTGCCTGGGAGATGGTGGCCGACGGCGAGGTGCTGCAGACAGGCCAACTGCCGCGCCTGGATACGCCGCCTGGCGACAGCGCCGTGGTCAAGATTCCCTTCGCCCGGCCGGAGCTGAAGCCGGGGACCGAGTACTGGCTCGCACTGCGCTTTACACTGGCTCAGGATTCTCCCTGGGCAGCGACGGGGCACGAGGTGGCCTGGGAGCAGTTCCAGATTGAGTTCGCAGTGCCGCAGGGCTCGGTGCTGCGTGTCGCCGATATGCCCCCCCTGGAAATGAGGGAAACAGAGGCCGGTGTGGTGGTGCGCGGCGCCGATTTCCGCCTGAGATTCGACAAGCAGACCGCCACGCTCGCTTCGTGGGAACATGCGGGCCGGGAATTGCTGGCCCGCGGGCCGCTGCTGAACGTCTGGCGCGCGCCGACGGACAACGACCGCGGCGGGTGGAGGCAACGGCCGGTGGAGGCCTGGCTTGCCGCAGGCTTGGACCGACTACAACACCAGGTGCGTGCGGTGGAGGCGAGTCAGGTGCAACCGCAAGTCGCCCGAATTGATATCCGTTCGCATGTGTGCGCGCCTGATCGTGCGGACGGCTTTGATTGCGAGTATGCCTACACTGTCTACGGCAACGGCGACGTGGTGATTCATACCCACGTCGTGCCGGGGGAGAATCTCCCTTCCCTGCCGCGCGTGGGCCTGCAGATGGTCTTGCCCGGCGGTTATGAGACCTTTACCTGGTACGGGCGCGGGCCCCACGAGACCTATGTCGACCGCAAGGCTGGTGCGCAGGTTGGCGTGTATCGCGGCATGGTGGATGAGCAGTACGTGCCTTACGTTGTGCCGCAGGAGAACGGCAACAAGACCGACGTGCGCTGGGTCGCGCTGGCCAACGCTGACGGCGCGGGGCTGTGCGCAGTGGGAGCGTCGTTGTTGGAAGTCAGCGCGCATCACTTTGCGACACGTGACCTGGACAAGGCCCAGCACACGTACGAGCTCGAGTGGCGCAAAGAGATCACGCTGAACCTCGATCATGGGCAGTCCGGGCTGGGAGGCGCAAGTTGTGGCCCGGCCACGCTGCCGCAGTATCTGATTCCGCCGGAGGAGCAGCGCTTTGGCGTCAGGCTAAGCCCGCTCGCAGCAGGAATGTCTCCGATCGAGCTAAGCAAACAACAGATTGAGCAGTGAAGCGGAACAACGTTTCCTCGATCCTAGCTTGTAAGGTGAAGCAGTCGGGCTGTGGGATCCAATCGCCGCTGCAACCGGAACGTCGAATCAAGGCCAAGGGATTGGTATCTTGACTGGTGAGCATGTTCGGCCATGTAGCAGGGTGGTCTTTCTGCCGAACACAAAGTACTACATGCGGGTCGCGGCTTTCAATGGTGCTGGATCCTCACCGTGGTCACCCACCCTAAGTGACAAGACTCTGAAGTAGCACTATCCACTAGAGGAAGGAGGGGGTTTCATCGCCCCCTCCTACCGTACTACCGGCCCCGCAAACCTCGCACCCGCACGAGAGCAAAAGGTGCACCGTCTCCCTCCTCATGCGGCACCTGATAGCTGCCCAGCAAGCCCCCTGAGCTGCCGGGGCTGTCACCCTTCCCCAACAGGCTCCAGGTGGGGAATGAAGGGCTAGCAAGGAACTCTGGAGTGTCCTGTAAAATGGACACGCCATCGCGGTGTGCGCTGAATTTGCGCTTCCCGCCAGTTGTGCTATACTTCTTAAACAGTCTTTCAGTATTGCCAGGGTGGCAGTATGGTATCCGCTCGAGGTCTTGTGGGGCACGCGATTCCCTGTCACTGCTGATAACTGGATTGCACGAGGCACCGGGTCGCGTGTTGTGGCACCAACCAATCCATAACTGGAGAGATGCGCATGAGCAAAACCATGAGGTTCGCCATGAGAGTGAGATGGGTAACGGTTGCGGCTGCCGTGCTGCTCCTCATCCCCATCGCCTTGACCGCGTGTGGTGGGACGGACGCTCCTCCCACCGAGCCACCCGCGGCTACTGAGGTGGCTGCCGCTACGGCGGCGCCCACAGAGGAGCCAACAGAGCCACCGACGCCAACACCAACCGATCTACCCACCGAGCCCCCACCGACCGATACTCCGCTGCCTACCGACACTGCCACCCCTGAACCAACTGACACGCCCACACCTGAGCCGGTTGATGATTCAGGTTGTGTCACCTGCCACACCAATGAGGAGGGGCTGAAGGCCCTGGCTGAGGAACCCGAAGAAACAGAGTCCTTATCTGAGGGAGAGGGCTGAGGCGGGTCTGTGCCTCCGTTGGAGGCATGGGAGAAAGTCTTTATTGGCGACGAGACCTTCCTCGAGTCGGTCCACGGCCAGCGGGGCTGCATCACCTGCCATGGGGGCGTCAGCGGGGCCCAGGGAATGGATGCTCACGAGGGTGTGGTGGCAGAACCGGACTCGGTCGCGGCATGCGGCACCTGCCACGAAGACATTGTAGCAGGCGATCAGTCCAGCCTCCACTCGACCTTGGCGGGCTACACGACTGTGCTCACGGCACGTTCGACGGCAGACAAGATGCCCCAGCTCGAAGAAATGATGGACAATCACTGCGCCAAGTGCCACACAAGCTGCGGTCAGTGTCACGTGAGCATACCTACCAACCTGGGTGGCGGCCTGGCGGCTGGACACGAGTTCAAAAGGATCCCGCCGATGAATCTCACCTGTACAGGCTGTCACGGGAGCAGGATCAACGACGAGTACAAGGGCAAGAATGAAGGCGTACGAGCTGATACCCATTGGATCAAGGGGGGCATGCCCTGTTTCGAGTGCCACTCGGCTGACGAAATGCACGGACAGACTGGTGTGTTTGAGAGCCGCTACGACGGGGTGCCGAGTCCAGGCTGCCAGGATGAAGGCTGTCACGACAGTGTGGCTCCTGGCGACGGCATCATCAACCACACTGAGCAGCACTTGGCGTCTCTAAGCTGCCAGGTCTGTCACTCGACGCCCTACAAGAACTGCTATAGTTGTCACGTGGGACAGCAGGATGGCGTTGCCTACTACAAGATCGAACCATCGGTCATAGATTTCAAGATCGGCCTGAACCCGCGACAGAGTGAAGACAGGCCTTGGAAGTACGTGCCGCTGCGGCACGTGCCCATCGATCCCGAGTCGTTTGTTTACTATGGCGAGGGACTGCTGCCGAATTTCGACGCGCTGCCAACCTGGGTGTATGCTACGCCCCACAATATCCAGCGCAACACGCCGCAAACGGAGACATGTGACGCCTGCCACGGGAATGCCGATCTGTTCTTGACGGTCGACGATCTGCTCGAGTACGAGATCGAAGCCAACAAGGATGTCATCGTGGAAGAGATCCCAACCCTGGGTGACGACTAGTTCTCAGAGTGGGGGCCTGCGAGGCACCTGCTCCACGGTCTGGTGCACAGGATGGAGCGGAGCCGAGATCCATCGGCTCCGCTCTCTTGATGCTCGATGACCCAAAGCCTCCAGGCATGGGAAGATGCTGGCTTTCTTCTGTAGCTTGCCAGCTCACACCACGCCTGCGCACATTGCGACCCTGTCAGCCATGGTATCATTGCTGCCCAGGCTTGATAAATCTCCTAGGGTAGTATAGAATGGCTGTCGCTGGCGCCACGGGATTCCCTAGGGTACTAGGGAAGTGGAGCCGCAGAAGAGCGCAGCTCATACCCGTAACTGGAGGAAGTGTTGATGTCCGTTTCGCGCTGTGTGCTCGCGTGTGCCACGGTGCTGGAAGAGATTCTCCCGTTGCTGCCTGAGGGCGTGGGCTATCGAGAACTTGATTTCGGGTTGCATCTGAACCCGCAGGACTTGAAACAAGCGCTCCAGGATGCAATCGATGAGATCAGCTTGGATGCAGATACTGTCCTTCTGGGCTATGGGCTGTGCTCGATGGCTGTTGTGGGCTTGAAGGCGAATGGATGCAGGCTTGTGGTACCCAAAGTGGATGATTGTATTGCCATCTTTCTCGGCTCGCGCGCTGCATACACGGCTCAAGCCTCCAAGGAGCCAGGCACGTACTATTTGACCAAGGGGTGGATCGAGGTCAGCGACACGATCTTTGACGAGTATCTGACCATGGTCGAGCGCTACGGCGAATCAATAGCCGGGCGGATGATGAAGGTCATGCTCAAGAACTATACTCGGCTGGCGTACATCGACACCGGGCACCAGGATCAGGCCCGGTACCAGGACTATGCCCGAATGGTGGCCGACAGGCTGCAGTTGCGTTATGAGGAGATCGAGGGGGCAAACACGCTGGTCAAGAGATTGCTGCTGGGTCCCTGGGACGACGATTTCGTCATTGTTGAGCCAGGACAGACCATCACCTACGCCGACTTTGTGACTTCGACTCGTGTTGTTGCCAGCTCTTCCGGCACGCTGCCAACCTGAGTATTCAGCCTATTGCACGGAGAACGCCAACCTAATGACCCAAGCAGGCAGTCACTTCCAGATCGGCTTCCAGCCGATAGGCAGGCGTGTGGACATATCTCCAGGAGACACTGTGTTGGATGCAGCCATTCACGCCGGCATCGATCTGGCTTCGGCGTGCGGGGGCTCGGGCACATGCGGGCAGTGCCGTGTGCAGATCATCGAGGGCAAGACTTCGCCCCCTAGCGCCAGCGAAATCCGCCTTTTCACCGAGCTTGAGCTTGGAAACGGCCACCGGCTGGCGTGTCGCACGCAGGCCGAGAGTGACCTCAAGGTTCACATTCCAAGGGAATCGCTGCTCATAGGGCCGCAGTTGCAGCTCGAAGGCGATGATGCCCTGCTGCAGGTGGACCCGGCGGTACAAACCTACCAGATCGACGCCCCGCCCCCGACGTTGGCTGATCTGCGCTCTGATCTGGCACGTACCATCGATGCTTTGCCTGAACCTCTGACTCACGGACGGCTGCGGGCCGAGCCAACCGTCATGGCGCAGCTTTCACCGCTAGCGCGCGCCGAAAAGTGGCAGCTCACAGTCTATGTCCGGCGGCAGGAAATCGTCGGCGTTGCACCCGCGCGTTCGGCTCCGCTGGGTTTCGCTGCGGATTTGGGAACGACCAAGGTCGCCGCGTATCTGGTTGACCTGGAAACCGGTGGGGAACTTGCCCGGGGCGGCATGCTGAATCCCCAGATCGGCTATGGCGAAGATGTCGTCAGCCGCCTGGTCTATGCGCACCGGAATGCCGATGGTGGGCAGTTGCTTGCCGACATGATCAGGCAGTCGCTGAACGAGCTCTTGGGTGAGCTGGTCGCTGCCGCGGGTGTTACTCGTGCGCAGGTCGTCGATGCATGCATCGTCGGAAACACGGCCATGACACACCTGTTGCTTGGTTTGCCCGTGCGTCAGCTTGCCGTTGCGCCCTATGTGGCTGCGACCGATTCACCTATCGACGTCACGGCGCGCTCCTTGGGGCTCGAAATGGCGCCGGGAGCCCATGTCTATGTACCGCCCTGCATCGGCGGCTATGTGGGAGCCGACCACGTTGCCATGGTTCTGGCGACAGGACTGGACGCTGCTGACAGAGTAGTGATGGGTATCGACATAGGAACGAACTCTGAGATTGTGCTGCGCAGACCGGATCGGCACAGACTCGCCTGCGCCTCCTGTGCCTCGGGGCCGGCATTCGAAGGCGCGCACATCAGCGATGGCATGCGCGCAGCAGCAGGAGCGATCGAGGTCGTAAAGATCACAGAAGGCGCTGTCGCTATCAAGACTGTTGACGATGCTCCAGCCGTGGGACTGTGTGGGTCAGGCATTGTCGACGCTGTAGCTGAGCTCTATCGGTGGCAGTTGATCAACCATCTCGGCCGGTTCCAGCGGGATTCTGCCCGGGTGCGAACTGGCCGGGATGGCGCAGAGTTCCCACTGGTTGCCGCCCGCGACAGCGGTAGTGGTCGTGATCTGGTCATCACTCAAGAAGACGTCAACGAGATCCAGTTGGCAAAAGGCGCCATTCGAGCCGGACTGGAAGTGCTACTGGAGGCCACAGAAACACGACACGAGGAAGTTGAGGAAGTGATCATTGCGGGCGCGTTTGGTTCTTATCTGGATATTGAGAGCGCCAAAGCGATTGGCCTCTTTCCGGACACGCCCAATGCCAGATTCCGCCAGGTCGGCAATGCTGCTGGTGTGGGCGCCAAGCAGATGCTGCTTTCGCGCCAGGCCCGTCTGCGCGGCGAGCGCCTTGCCAGAGACGCTGACCATGTGCAGTTGACCACCTTCCCGGGCTTTAATCGCAAGTTCGCACGGGCGATGTTGCTTCCTGACTAGCGCGACCTGACGGTCACCAGTTGAAAGGAGTTGCAGAAAGATGAAGATAATTGGAGAAAAGATCAACGGGACCCGCAAGCGGGTAGCGACGGCGATTGGTGAGCGCGATGCTGGCTTTATTCAAGATCTCGCTGTGCGGCAGGCGGAAGCCGGTGCGACCTGGCTGGATGTCAACGCGGGAACGCACCCTGATCGGGAACCGGACGATCTCATCTGGCTGATCGAGACGATCCAACCAGAAGTGGAGATCCCGCTATGCCTGGATAGTGCCAATCCCAAAGCTTTAGCGGTGGCCATCGCAGCCGTGGACAAGACCCCCATGATCAACTCGATCAGCGGGGAGCCGGACCGGCTGGAGGCGATCCTGCCTCTGGTCGCCAAACACGGCTGCGAAGTGATCGCCCTGGCAATGGATGCCAAGAAAATACCAGAGACGTACGAGAAACGTCTGGAAGTGATCGAGCTGATCATGGCGGCTACCCAGGCCGCGGGCGTGCCGGATGACAAGGTCTATGTCGATCCGTTGGTGATGACGATTGCCACCGCCAACCAGAGCGCGGTGATCGCCTTTGATACCATTCGCACGGTCAAGGAGAAATATCCAGCAGTGCACTTCACCATGGGGTTGAGCAATATCTCTTTCGGGTTACCTGCCCGGAGCCAGATCAACCGCGGGTTCTTGACTTTGGCGATGCAGGCCGGTCTGGACAGCGCGATCCTGGACCCGTTGGACAAAGAACTCCGCGCAGCCATCGTAACCACCGAGCTCCTGCTTGGGGAAGACAGCTATTGCAGGGGCTACCTTAAGGCGGCGCGGTCGGGGCTTTTCGGATAAGACGAGGAGGTGATGGACTTTTCGCCTGCCGAGTCGCTGGTCGAGGATCTACTGCAGGAGGGCATCGAGGTCGGCGAGGCAACCGGGGTCACCTTTGACGAGGGGTTCTTGGAGCAAAGCATCCAGCATCTAAA
>JBFFCR010000116.1:0-10036 GCA_041559855.1 Anaerolineae bacterium
CGCGGATGGGGGCGACTGGAGCCTATACATCGCGCGCCTCGATGGTGAGGACCTTCTTGAGCTGGCCGGTCCGGTGGATAGAATCTATGGCTACGACATCTCGCCGGACGGTCGCAGGATAGTCTACAGCGAGGAAACGTCGGATGGGTACCGTCTGTACTTAATCGATGTGGATGGCGGTAACCAGGAAATCCTGGCCGAAGGTGGCTTCGGGCCAATCTGGTCGGATTGAGAGACTTGAAGAAAGGGAGGTAGATCATGGTGTACTGTCCAAACTGTGGAAGTCCGAACGAGGATGCGGCGCAGCTCTGCACGGAGTGCGGCCATTCTCTGGCTGCCTGGTCAGAGACGATGGGTCCGCCCCAGGCGCCGCCAGGAGGACGAGTTGGCGTTGGCAGGATGGTCATCATCGCCCTGCTTGCGTTAGCCGTCGTGGGGGTAATCGCAGTCGTTGCATACTTGCTGGCACAAGGCATAGGGTCTGGCGGGGGTTGGATTGCCTACCAGACCCGGGAGTCCGACGGAACACGGAGCCTATGGGTAACGCGGCCCGATGGAAAGGATCCGGTCGAGTTGGTGAGCGAGGTCGACGGGATCTATTACACGACGATCTCGGAAGGAGAGCTGCAGAGCATGTACACACCCTTCGCGCCCAAGGGCAAGCGCATGCTCTTCAGGGTGGAGGATGGAGACGAGTATTCGTTGTACACCTACGCCATTGGTGAAGACGAAGCGGATCGGATCGTCCGCCGGAAAGAGAATCTGTGGTATGAATTCTCCCCAGATGGCGACAGGATCGCCGTTGATGCCTACGAAGGAGGCGATGGCAGCTTGCTCCTCATGGACGTTGACGGGGAGAATCAGGTCTCCCTGCTCGAAGGGGTGGAAGGCTGGATCTGGGTGTGGTGGCTGCCCGACGGCAGGCAATTGATCGCTAGGCTCTACGAGCAAGGGGAGGTCAGTCTTCTCCACATGGATGATCAGGGCGAGGAGCAACTCACCATCGTCGACGAGGCGGAGGCCGCGGATATCCTCATCTCTCCGGATGGAGGCAGGATCGCCTATGCTGTTGAACAGGACGGCGAGTTGGATGTCTATGTCGCCCGTGCCGATGGCTCAGATCCCACCCCCCTCGAGAGGGGACTTGAGGACGTAGGTCTGCTCAGCTTCTCGCCCAACGGCAAGCAGCTGCTGATGAGGGCCAGCAGCGATGGATACCTGTACGATCTGTATCTGATGAAAACCGATGGGACCGACGAGGTCACCCTGGCCCGCGATGTGGATGACGCCGGGGGCAGCTTCTGTCCGGGTGGCAAGCGGATCTTGTATGTGCTCTGGGAAGACGGAGACGCGAATCTCTACCTGGCTGATGCAGACGGAGAGAACGAGGTCCGCGTCGAACGACGCATCGATGACCTTGAAGTGGCGTTCACGCCCGATGGCCGTACGATGATCGTAGGTTTGGAGACCGGGAGCGACTGGGATCTGTACGCGGTGGAGGTCGCCACAGGCGAGATGGTCGAGCTGCTCGGCGGTGTCGATGCTCTGGGATCGCTGGTCGCCATGGATAACAAGCGGGTCCTGTTCTCTGCCGCGGATGGGGGCGACTGGAGCCTATACATTGCGCGCCTCGATGGCAGGGACACGGTTGAGGTGGTCGGTCCGGTGGATGGATTCGACGGCTATGACGCCTCGCCGGACGGCCGCAGAATAGTGTATAGTGAGGAAAGATCAGATGGGACCCGTCTGTATGTGATCGATGCCGATGGGGAAAACGAGGAAAGGCTGGCCGATGATGGCTTTGCGCCAGTCTGGTCGGATTGAGAGACTTGAAGAAAGGGAGGCAAATCATGGTGTACTGTCCGAACTGTGGAAGTCCGAACGAGGATGCGGTGCAATTCTGCACGGAATGTGGCCAATCTCTGGCCGTGCGACCAGAGTCGATGGGTCCAGCCCAGGCGTCGCCAGGAGGGCGAGTTGGCGCTGGCAGGACGCTCCTCATCGCCCTGCTTGCGCTGGTCATGGTAGGCGCAGTCGCAGGCGCTTTATACTACCTGGTGCAGGGTGCTGGTGGGGATTGGATTGCCTACCAGACCCGGGACTCTGACGGCGACTACAGCCTATGGATTGTGCGCCCCGATGGAGAGGGGGCGATCGAGGTGATGAGCAGGATCGATGGCGGTATTCAGTACACGTCGGTCGAGACAGGAGAGCAGCAGTACAAGTATACACCGTTCGCGCCCAAGGGCAAGCGCATGCTCTTTACAGCCATGGATGGGGGCGAGGTTTCTCTGTACACGTATGCCCTCGGCAAAGAGGAAGCAGATAGGATCGTCCGCCGGGCGGAGTATCTGTGGTATAGATATTCTCCGGATGGCAACAAGATCAGTGTGCAGGTCTATGAAGAAGGTGAGAGTAGCTTGCTGATCATGGATAGTGACGGGGGAGATGAAGTTTCCCTTTTTGACCGGGTCGAGGGCGGGGTCTCGTCGGAGTGGCTGCCAAACGGCAGGCAACTGGTTGTTTGGCTCCGCGACCAAGGGGAGTACAGTCTTATCCTCACAGATGACCAAGGCAAGGAGCAACTGCCCCTCGTCGACGAGGCGGAGGGCAGCCTACTCCACATCATGTCCCCGAAGGGAGACAGGATCGCCTACGCCGTTGAAGAGAACGGCGAGTGGGATGTCTATGTCGCCCGTGCCGACGGATCAGATGCCACCCGCCTGGAGAGGGGACTTGAAGATGTGAGCCTGCTCGGCTTCTCGCCCAACAGCAAGCAGCTGCTGATGAAGGCCAGCAGCGATGGATACCTGTACGACCTGTATCTGATGAAAACCGACGGGACCGACGAGATCACCCTGGCTCGCGATGTGGATGACGCCGAGGGCGGCTTCTGTCCGGGTGGAAAGCGGATCTGGTTTGGGGTCGAGGAAGACGGATACGGGAGTCTCTATCTGGTCGATGCAGACGGAGAGAATGAGGTCCGCGTCGAACGCCGCATCGACGATTGGTCTCGTGCCTTCACCCCCGATGGCCGCACGATGGTTGTAGGCCTGGCGACGGGGGGCGATTGGGATCTCTACGCTGTGGAGGTCGCCACGGGCGAGCTGGTCGAGCTGTTCAGCAGCGGCGATGCTCTGGGATCGCTGGTCGTCATGGATAACAAGCGGGTCCTGTTCTCTGCCGCGGATCGGGGCGACTGGAGCCTGTACGTAGCGCGCCTCGATGGCAAGGACACGGTTGAGGTGGTCGGTCCGGTGGATGGATTCGCCGGCTACGACGCCTCGCCGGACGGTCGCAAGATAGTCTACAGTGAGCGAAGGACGGGCGGCAACCGTCTGTATGTGATCGATGCAGATGGCGAAAACGAGGAAAGGCTGGCCGACGACGGCTACTCGCCAATCTGGTCGGACTGAGAGACGCGGTCGGAGCACCAGGCAGGCAAATGGTGGAACTGCACCGCGACCGCAGGGCAAGATCACCAGCCGTATCATCACCGGGGAGCCGCGGGGAGAGCAACCAATAGATGGTTCCCAGGACGAAAGCGCGGCAGTTGCTTAGCATCGTCTGCTGCATCGTGCTTTTGCTGTCCGCTGTTCAGATCCCGGTGGGTTCTGGTGCAGGAGGGTTCTCACGGGTGAGGCAGCCTGGAGCGGCTGCCTCACCACCGGCGTGTGGGGTGACGTGAAACTGGGTGAAGGGTGCCGCGTGTACGTTGTCCAGGGCCGGCAAGGCAACTGGGCAGAACCCGTGGTACTCTCCCCCGAGGACGGCGGTGACCATCACAACCCGGACATTGCCATAGATGGCTCTGGTCGCGTGCACGTTCTCTGGTCAGCCTACTCGAGTGGCGTCTACCATGTAGTTGGGTCCAGGTCGGATCTGACCCCGTGAGGCGGCAAAGGACGCAGATGATCGGATGGTTGATCTCCACGAAAGGTTCAGGGGAGTGACCATGAAATGTCCCGCATGTGGTAACGAGAATCCAGTACGATCCAAGTCTTGCATGAAGTGTGGGACGAGGTTGAGCCAAATCTGCCCGAACTGCGACGCAGGGAACCCGCCTACTGCACACTTGTGTGCGGAGTGCGGCCACAGTCTTTTGCCTGGCGGACCCGAGGGTCCCAAAGAGGCAACAGGCCGCGGGCTCAAGGTTCTTCTGACCGTCGTGGGGCTGATCGTGGCGTTTGGTGCTCTCGGAGCGGGTGTGTGGTTTTTGATGGACAAGCTGAACCCAAGGCCTATGCCAGGATCAGCGTCGATCTCGGCAGCGAACGCCGATCAGGTCATCGAGATGGCACGGCTAGGAAGGGGATGGCTGTATGACATGACCTACTCACCCGATGGCCGCTGGCTGGCCGTTACCTCGTCAGAGGGTGTGTATCTGTTCGACGCCGAGACACTGGCCGAGGTGCGGTCTATGACGGCTCGGTTGGGGGAGATTGGGCTTTTCTCCTTCGAACGAGACGACCCGAACTTGGCCTTCAGCCCGGACGGCGCGACCGTGGCCTCTGGCTCGGAGGACGGCACAGTGCTCGTGTGGCAGACCGAGACAGGCGAGCTGCTGCGCATGCTGGAGGGACACAGCGGCGAGGTGTGGGATGTCGCCTTTAGCCCGGACGGCTCGACTCTGGCCTCCGCCTCGGAGGACGGCACAGTGCGCTTGTGGGGGGCAGACACAGGCGAGCTGCTGCGCACGCTGGAGGGGCACACCGGCCCTGTATTCGGCGTAGCCTTTAGCCCCGACAGCTCGACCCTGGCCTCCTGCTCAGAGGACGGCACGGTGCGTCTGTGGCGGGCGGACACGGGCGAGCTGCTGCGCACGCTGGAGGGCCGCGGTCTCTGGTTCACCTGCGTGGCCTTCAGCGCCGACGGAAGGACCGTGGCATCTGGGTCATGGGAGTCCTCGGGCGGCGGCCTGGTGCGGCTATGGCGGGTGGAGGACGGCAAGCTGCTGCGCACGCTGGAGGGGCACAGCAAGCCTGTATGGGATGTCGCCTTCAGCCCTAATGGGTCGATCCTGGCTTCCGCGTCGAATCACGGCTCGGTGCTACTGTGGCAAGCGGACACAGGCGAGCTGCTGCGCACACTGGAGGGGCTCGTTGACTGGGACGGGACAGATAACATCGCCTTCAGCCCCAATGGGTCGACCCTGGCCTGCATGTCGTCCTCAGGTGGCACGGTGCGATTGTGGCGAGTGGACACCGGCGAGTTGCTGCGCACGAAGGAGCTCGGCAGCTTGACAGTCACAGGTGTCGCCTTCAGCCCCGATGGCTCGACCCTGGCCACCGCTTCGGGCGAAGGCAGCATACGCCTGTGGCGGGTGGAGGGCGGCGAGCTACTGAACACGTTGGAGGGGCACAGAGAAATCGTCGTCGGCGTTGCCTTCAGCCCCGACGGCGCGACCCTGGCCTCCGGCACGGAGGATGGCGCGGTGCGTCTGTGGCAGGTGGAGGACGGCGAGCTGCTACGCACGCTGGAAGGGCACGAGTACGGCATATTGAGCGTCGCGTTTAGCCCGGACGGGTCGATCCTGGCCTCTGGCTCGGAGGATGACACGGTGCGGTTGTGGCGGGCGGACACGGGCGAGCCGCTGCGCACGCTGGAGCGGCATAGTGACTCGGTGTATGGAATTGCCTTCAGCCCCAATGGGTCGATCCTGGCCTCCGGATCGTTGGACGGCACGGTGCGTCTGTGGCGCACGCGTAGCGGGAGGCTGCTGCGCACGTTGGAGGGGCACAGCGACGGGGTGACGAGTGTGGCCTTCAGCCCCGATGGGTCGATCCTGGCCTCCGGATCATTGGACGGCACAGTGCATCTGTGGCGCTCACGCAGTGGGAAGCTGCTGCGCACGTTGGAGGGGTTCAGCAACGTGACCTTTGGCGTCGCCTTCAGCCCCGACGGTTCGATCCTGGCCTCCGGGTTGTTCGACGGCACGGTGCGGCTGTGGCGGACGGACACAGGCGAGCTCTTGCGCACGCTGGAAGGGCACAGAAGTTGGGTATTCGGCGTCGCCTTCAGCCCCGACGGCTCGACCCTGGCCTCCGGGTCGTTCGACGGCACGGTGCGGCTATGGGGTGTGCCATAGGCCAGCGAGAAAGGACCATTCTGTCCGAGGAGGAGGTCGCGATGCAGTGTCCTGAATGCGGTCATGAGTACCCTGCAGGGGCCAAGTTCTGCATGAAATGTGGGGCGGGCTTGCCTCCTTCTCACACGGCTCAGGCCGAATCCGGACGGAACCCCAACCTCGCAGCACTCGTTAGTTCGGTGGGTGTCACGGTGGTCATCGGGGCTGCGATCCTGGTTGTGGCGTTGACGATTGGCTCGTGCAGTGGGGCCGGGGCCACGGCGACCTCTGAACCCTTTCCCACGGACGATGAGGATGCCCAGACCTATCTATCTACTTGCGAGCAACATCTCGAGCAAGAAGAGTGGGAAGACGCCGTAGTAACCTGTTCGCAGGCTGCCGAGCTCGATCCCGAGCTGATCGAGGCCTACAGCCATCTGGGCTATGCATGCTTACAAGTGGGCGACATGAGGTGTGCACTTGGGGCCTATTCTGAAGCAGCAGAGCGCGACCCTGACAACTATGTGCACTATCAAAACCTGGCCGTCGTCTACTACGAGATGGAACTCCTGGAGAAAGCCATATTAGAGGCTACTCAGGCCCTGGAACTTGCGCCCGATTCGCCAAAGCCGGCAATAGAGGAATTCATCGCCAAACTCAGGTCAGAACTGGTGCAAGATCTGTTGGCGGAGGGCCGCAGCCTGCTCGAAGCCGGAGACTGGACTGGAGCTCAGGCAGTGTACGAGCATCTGCTGTCCGTGGACGCCAACAACCCGATCGCTCACAGCGCACTGGCCTTGATCTATGCCAAGCGGGGAGACATCGACCGTGCAATCACTGAGAACCTCGCCGTCATAGATCTGCTTCCTGACGACTATGACAGCCACAGGAATCTCGCAGCCCTCTATGGACAGCAAGGTGACTTTGCCAAAGCACTATCCGCGGCCGAAAAGGCACTGGCCCTGGCGCCAGAAGAGGACGTCACATGGCTAGAACAATATCTCGAGGAGTTGAGAACCATGCAAGGTAGTTCATCGTCCACCGCCCAACCGGGGCAGCGAGCAGGAGATCTGGCGCCGGCCCGGCGAAACCGCATGTACAGCGCGCCCCCACCCCTGGTCATCGATCCCACGAAATCCTACCAGGCCACCATCGTCACCGAAAAGGGAGACATCGTCGTAGAGTTGTACGCCGATCGCGTGCCCACCACCGTCAACAGCTTTGTCTTCCTGGCGCGCGAGGGATTCTACGACGACACCACCTTCCACCGCGTCATTCCCGGATTCATGGCCCAGGCCGGTGATCCTCTCGGCTCCGGAACAGGCGGGCCGGGCTATACCTTCGCGGACGAGTTCGACGAGACGCTCCGCCACGACGGTCCCGGCGTGCTCTCGATGGCCAACCGTGGCGCCAACACCAACGGCAGTCAGTTCTTTATCACCTACGCTGCCACAGACTGGCTGGACGGGCGTCACGCCGTCTTTGGGCGCGTGATCGAGGGCATGGATGTTCTCAACTCACTGACGCCCCGCGACCCGGGCGCCAACCCGGGGTTCGAGGGTGACCGGATTCTCACCATCCGCGTAGAGGAGCAGTAGGGAGAGGAAGCAACACGATGGATCTCAGGAGGAAGGCGCAGCGCTGGGTCAGCGTGATCTGCTGTACAGTGCTTCTTCTGTCCGCTGTTCAGGTCCCGGCACGCAGGGATGTTGCGGCCGCCCAGCCGGCACCTGGGCAAAGGGCTGAACAGCGACTGGCCTACATCGGCTCAGACCACAACCTGTGGCTCATGAACGCGGATGGTAGCGGGCGCATCTCGCTGACACAGGATGGGCTCGTCTCGATGTTTGCCTGGGCGCCTGATGGAGGGAGCATCGCGGTCGTGCGGGGCTTGCTCAGTGCCGCTACCCCGGAGATAAGCACGGACGTAGCCCTGCTGAGCCTGGCGAGCAGCACGGAAACCCTGCTGCTGGACGATCTTGCCGCCCTCGTCTCGAGCATCGCCTGGACTCCTGATGGAACCCGGCTGGCCCTCTTGACCTACGACATGCTAGGTGACACGGCCAGCGTTGTTCAGGTGGATGCCAAAACAGGGGCTGCGATGACTCTCGATAGCTGGCGGCCTGAGGGCATTGGACTTGGTATCCCCTTTTGGACGTCAGGTGTATCCTGGGCGCCGAATGGCAAGTCCCTTCTGGTCTATGGATATCCTTCGCGCACCGAGGTCCTCACTGTGGATGTCGGAGGCAACTCAACGGGCTCTCTGATCGGCGGCAACTGCCGCTGCCCCCGGTGGGCGCCCGATGGCAGTCTAATCGCCTGCCATGATTTCGAGACGATATTCATGGTCACGCCGGACGGAAACCTGGTCCGCGAGCACCCCGTATCCGAGCGTGGCTGGCAATCGCCCGCATGGTCTCCGGATGGCATCAAAATCGCCACCGGAGGACGCGATGGCCTTTGGGCAATCGACACACAGAGCGGCGAGAGAACGCACCTGGTCACCAGAGAGGCATGGGAGCCATCCTGGTCGCCCGATGGGCAGTACCTTGCCTTTAGCCTGGTTGAGGGCCTGGGTGGAGAGAATCACGAGCTTCAGGGCATTGGCGTGATCGGATCTGATGGGCAAGGTCTTCAGATGTATGACGACGGGAGCTACCTGGCTCAGTGGCAGCCCGTCCAGGTTCCGTTAGAACCGGTGTGCGGGACCTGGAGTGGATCCGTGTCCGACGAAAGGATTGCGCTCACACAGGTCAGCGAGTCTGCGGGGGATGAGTGCCGGGGGGCCTTTACCTTCAGCAACGAGACCGAGTGGTGGGCGGACTGGGGAGCCTATACCCTGGAGCTAGAGGTCAGGCGCACGGATAACGCCAATGCTGCCTGGGTTACCCTGTTGGCGCCAGCAGAGAGCATCGAGTCGACCTACTTGCTACCCTCACTGGACAGAGAACTGCACACCTTTCCGCTCGACATCTATTCGGCGGCCCAGGTTTCGGTCAGTGGAGAGATGACCCTGACCTCTATCACCGTCGACATGGCACTGCAAGCGCTGACTACGGCCATTGGTCTCATCCCTGGCGGGGCGTGCTGGGTGCCCGAGGACGAGTTGGCCTACGCCGCGGCCAGTTTTGCGTACATCTTGGCCCCGGCGGCGCGGCTGGCGTGGGAAGGTGATCTGGATGGCGCGTTGGAAGAACTGCGGCAGCTTCTGCCGCAATTTCTGGAGCGGTGCGGAGACGTCTTGAAAGAGGTCGCCGGCGACTGCGTGTCTGCGGGATTGACGAAACTCCTTGGGAGTCCATTTGTCGTCGGCAGGCTGGCTGTGGAGTGCATTGTCTGGTCGGCCAAGGCGTTCTGCGACTACTGGGACTATCAAGGCCGGCCTGTCTATGCAGCGCTGGTGTATGAGGTACCGGTGGTCGCTGAGCAGTTTGGACCGGGGCGCATCGTGTTCGTCTCTCTCCGCGATGACAACTATGGCGAGCTATACGTGATGGACGGCGATGGGCAGAATCAGACGCGCTTGACCAACACCCCAGGCGTCACAGAGTGGCATCCTGCCTGGTCGCCCGATGGCACCCAGTTGGCCATCGCTCCGGTGCGGGAGGGTGTCTTGTCAAATGGGGTAGAATGGCAGGCGGCCGATGGGATCTGGGTGGTCAATCTGGACGGGAGTGGTCTGCACCAGATCGCCCAGGAGGGAGTGCAGCCGTCGTGGCACCGTTGAAAACATTGATTGAGAGAAGCCAGCCGGGAATCTAGCTTCGAGTTTCGCACAAAGTGAGAAGGTGAGATGAGATGTCCTGAATGTGATCACGAGAACCCTGTAGGATCCAAGTTCTGCATTAAGTGTGGAGCAAGGTTCAACCAAATCTGCCCCAAGTGTGGCGCAGGGAACCGGGCTGAGGCCACATACTGCGGGCACTGCGGACATAGCCTCCTACCTGAGCGACCAAGACAGCCGCAGCG
>JBFFCR010000117.1:0-10029 GCA_041559855.1 Anaerolineae bacterium
AACGCCTTTAGCAGCGCCGCTTCGACCCCCGCCGGCAGGGCCGGGTTCCGCTCGCGGGGCGGCGGCGGGGGCTCCAGCAGGTGGCCCATGGTCACCGCCAGCGGCGTGTTCCCCTGGAAGGGCACGCCCCCCGCCAGCATCTCGTAGGCGATCACGCCCAGGCTGTAGAGGTCGGCCCTGTGGTCCACGGGGGCGCGGGCCTTGGGGTCGGCCTGCTCGGGGGCCATGTAGGCCGGGGTGCCCAACGTCATGCCGGTCTGCGACAGGGTCAAGCTCACCGCCGACGATCCGCTCTCCTCCGCCGCCTTGACCAGGCCAAAGTCGGTCAGCATCGGCTGCCCGTGCTCGTCTAGCAGTACGTTGGAGGGCTTGACGTCGCGGTGGACCAGTCCCTGGGCGTGGGCATAGTCCAGCGCCTGCGCCAGGGGGCGCAGCAGCTCCACGGCGCGCTCGACGGGGAGAGGGGCCTCCTGCTCGATGATCCCGGCCAGCGAGGGTCCCGGCAGCAGCTCCATGACGATGGACAGCATGCCCCCGGCGTCGCTGATCTCATAGATGCGCACAATGTTGGGATGGCGCAGGCGGGCGGCGGCGCGGGCCTCGCGGCGAAAGCGCTCCACCAGGGAGGGGTCGCGCATCAGCAGCGGGTCGAGCACCTTGATCGCCACCTCGCGGTCCAGGTCAGGGTCGCGGGCGCGATAGACGGTGGCGAAACCACCGCGGCCAATCTCTTCCAGGATCTCGTACTTGCCAAGTCGTCGACTCATTGGCTTCCTCGCCTTTTGGGAATGACAGAGGAACTTATCAGGGGAGAAGCGTACCTGGGGGCTATAGGGGATTCCCCGCCCCAGCCCGCGGCGGATCAACGATGAGGGGCATGCCTCCCGCGGGACCAGAAAACCGGACTGCTCTCTCCATCTTGGCGCGTCAGAGGGACAACGCTTCTGACGCGCTCATTATACCACTTTTTCTTGCTTTGTCAAGTGTGCCCAGGCTTACCCGGATTTCCTGCTAACGCGAGCGCTCAGTTGACCAAGCAGGTACACCCTGCCACTCAGTATACCGTGGCAAGGGCGCAGAAGTTGCGGCTGTCGACCGCCCGCGCGCTGATCTGTGACCCGAATTCCCTGGGCTGGACATCGCAGTGGGGCGATCGCTCTTTGGCCGCGTGCCGGCCATGCTCCTCTGCCGGGACGGTGCGCCTGTGATCGCCGATAGGAAGCCTGAGAGAAAAAAAAGACCCGCGCCGGGCGAGTCTTTTGAGGGGCTGGGTGGATGGCGGCATGCACTATCCGAAACACACAACCACCGCGCTATCGTTATGTCGACTCCTATACTTCAGCAGAAGCGTCTATTGTTCAAGTACCCTGTGGAAATCGCGCTGTGGCAGCAAGCACACAGACCATTTCGTCTGCGCGTACCGTTTGCCACAGGGGCGACGCATCCCAGGCTGCACTCGGCTCGCGCATGGCTTCAGTCAGGCCCCAGGCTGCTGCCGTGGATAGGCTTCCGTGGGAATACGCCACCCTACCCAATCCCCACCGAAACGTATACACAATCGCTGTTTCCGCAGATTTGTGCTTTGCAGCGAGTTATGTTATACTTGATGTGCTGTGGGGAACGCAAGCCCGCTATAGCTGTTGAGAATCTCAGGCGCGTCGAATACCGATATGCTCAGATTCTAGTAGCAGGGCATCCCGGCGACATCGACACTCACATGGCTGCCCGCCAGGCGTTCTGCCTCTGGCGGGTGTTTTTATTGGCTCAGGGTCCTGGAGTCACTCAGAAGCTGGGTGATCCCTTGCACGCATGTTCACCTTCGGTGGCACGAACGAACGTGTACACCCCGAACAAGAGGAAGGCGTACATGAACGATCTAGAAGCCGTAGCCGATCCTCTAGTAGACCTTCTCTTGCGCAGTATTGCCGGCAACCGGAACCAAAGGTCAGACACCTAGCATGGGAAAATGAGGCAGCCCCCGAGAGGCATGGTTTGCCTCTGGGTTTGGATCACACTCTGGATCAGACAGAAAAGAGTCGTGATACCAGCACAACACTAACAGTGGCGTGATTCGTCGGGGGATCGAGCGGTTGGTCTGTGGCTTTCTCAGTATCGTCACCACTATCGGTGCCATAGACATGGGACTGGATGCCCAAGCAGTCCAGAACCTTTCGGAGGGTAAGCCCTGGCCGACGGGACCTGAACCAAGGGAGGAACGCAATGATCAGCTATGCTCACCTGGAGATAGGCCTGCACCGACGCGACGTCGACAGCTACACAATGGAGCTACGCTACACACCGCCCGAGGGTGACGTCGACATTCGCCTGGTGCGCCGTGGCTTGTCGCCGCTGAGCTTCGATATGGAACAACTGCGAAGCAAGGCCGCTGACCCCGACACCTACGGCGGGTTGCTGACCCAAGCCCTCTTCTCCGACGCGGAAATGCGCGCTGCCTTTGCCAAGGCCCGGACCACTGCCCAGGCAACTGGAGGGCCCCTGCACCTGCGCCTATTTATCGGCCCTAGCGCTCCAGAGCTACATAGCCTGCGCTGGGAGACCTTGCGCGACCCGGAGGACAACACGCACCTGCTTCTTGGCGAGCATGTGCTGTTCTCTCGTTACCTCAGCAGTTTGGATTGGGGCCCAGTGCGGGTGCGGTCCAAGGCCGACCTCCGCGCCCTGGTAGTCATTGCCAATCCTTCCAACCTGGAGCGGTATCGCCCGGGGGGACGGTCCCTGGCGGGGCTGGATGTTGACGCGGAACTCACCCGGGCGCGGTCCGGCCTAGGCGCGATCACGGTGAACTGCCTGGCCTCGGGGGGCACAGCCACGCTTGACAATCTGGTCAACCGTCTGCGGGGTGCTGACGGGGATGGGCCCTACGACGTCCTCTATCTAGTCTGTCATGGCGCCCTGATCGAAGGCGAGCCGAACCTCTGGCTTGAGGACGAGGCAGGGCACGTTGCTGTGGTGGCTGGCAGCGAGCTAGTAGCACGCCTTGCCGAGATGCGCCAGAAGCCGCGGCTGGTTGTCCTGGCCTCCTGTCAGAGCGCCGGCAAGGGTGATGCCTCGTCTAGCAGCGACGAGGGTGTGCTGGCTGCCCTGGGACCGCGCCTTGCCGAGGCTGGCGTGGCTGCTGTGCTGGCCATGCAGGGCAACATCACTGTGCACACTGCGGCCAAGTTCTTGGCCGTGCTCTTCCGCGAGATGGAGCGGGATGGACAGATCGACCGGGCGGTGGCCGTGGCCCGGGGCGCGGTGCGCCAGTACGACGACTGGTGGATGCCGGTCCTCTTTATGCGGCTGAAGAGCGGGCGCCTGTGGTACGCCCCTGGCTTTGCCGATGACCGGCGCGGTTTGGAAAAATGGCCTGCCCTGTTGCGCCATGTCAAGGATGGACACTGCACGCCGATCCTCGGTCCCGGGCTGACCGAGTCGCTCATCGGCTCACGCCGTGAGATCGCACGCCGTTGGGCCGAGACCTACAATTTCCCCATGGCGTCCCACGCTTGCGAAGATCTGCCTCAGGTATCTCAATATCTGGCCGTCAACCAGGACCGCATGTTCCCTCGCAGCGAGCTGGCCGAGTATCTACGCAAGTCGATTCTAGAGCGCTATGGCCACACGCTGCCGGAGGATGCGCAGGCACACTCGCTCGGCACCCTTATCTCGGCCGTGGGGGCCCAGGCCAGGGAGCACAATCCGGCAGAGCCGCATCGGGTGCTGGCCCAACTGCCTTTGCCGGTCTATATCACCGCAGAGCCTCACAACCTGGTCGCCGACGCCCTGCGGGAGGCGGGCAAAGATCCCCAGATAGCGCTCTGCCCCTGGAACCTGGATGTGGCGCAGATCTATGCCGGCGGCGACGTCGAGCCACCTTCTCGGCCTTCGGTGGAGCGACCGTTGATCTACCATCTATTTGGCCACCTTCGTGAGCCCAACTCCATAGTCCTGACTGAAGACAACTATTTCGACTATCTCATCGGCGTGACCCGTAACAAAGACCTCATCCCACCTCTCCTGCGCAGGGCCTCGACTGACACGGCCCTGCTCTTCCTGGGCTTTCGCATGGACGCCTGGGACTTTCGGGTGCTGTTTCGAAGCATTATGAGCCAGGAAGGGGGATGGCGCCGCAGCCTATACGCCCACGTAGCGGTGCAAATCGACCCCGAAGAGGGCCGCATCCTGGAGCCGGAGCGTGCTCGCCGTTACCTGGAATCCTATTTTCGGGATGCCGACATCAGCATCTACTGGGGCAGCGTCGAAGACTTTGCGCGAGAGCTGCTCGAGCGATGGCGAGGGATCGATTCATGATCGTGCTCACGACATCATGGAGGAAACAGAGTCATGATCCTAGTTACTCCCGGGGGGCAGCGGTATATTTTGCTCATTGGCGACACCATCATCGGACGCAGCGCTGGCTGTGACCTGCGCCTGCGCCACAGTGCGCTCTCACGCCACCACGCAATAGTGCGGTGGGATGGCGAGCGGGCCACAATCACCGACCTGGGCAGCACCAATGGAACGATTCTGAATGGACAGCGGCTCGTCGCGGGTAAGGCATATCCGCTACGAGTTGGGGATCTCTTGGAACTGGCGGGGGCGGAAGGCCAACTGGAGGTGAGCGCCGCCGGCAGGCCGGAGGTGGCGCTGGCGATAGATGCGCAGGGACTAGCAGAATATCCTTCGCAGGACAGGGTATTTGATCAAGACACCCATCCCTACGTCGGGCCACGTGCCTTCCAACGAGGGGAGAAGCTATACGGCCGTCACCACGAAATCCTGGAGCTTCTCGACCTGCTCATCGCCGAACGGATCTTGCTACTGTACTCCCCTTCCGGTGCCGGCAAGACCTCGCTCATTCAGGCGGCCCTCATCCCCGAGCTGGAGCGCGAAGGGTTCCATGTTCTACCTGCCATGCGTGTCAGCCTGACAGCACCCCGGTCGCTGTCGCCTGGGGCAAACCGCTACGTCCCTAGCCTTCTCCTTTCGCTCGAAGAGACCCTGGCACAGGGCAGACAGATACCGCTCGAGGAACTGGCCTCCATGACCCTGGCTGATTATCTGGATCGCCGCGACGCAGCGTCCGGCGATCCGGACAGCCTCGTCCTCATCTTTGACCAGTTCGAAGAGATCCTGACGGTGGACCCTACCGACCGCGTGGCCAAAGCCGAGTTCTTTGAGCAGGTAGGCCAGGCGCTGCGCGACCGCCGGCGGTGGGCGCTGTTCGCTATGCGCGAGGAGTTTGTGGCTGGGCTCGATCCATACCTGCGCGCCCTCCCCACCCGGCTGAGCACCACCTACCGCCTGGAGCTTCTCGCCCCGGCCGCGGCCCAGGAAGCAATCCAGCAGCCGCCTCGGCAGTTGGGCGTGGAATTCACCGATGCCGCCGCCCTCAAGTTGGTGGACGACCTGCGCCAGGAGCGGGTTCAGCGAGCCGACGGCAGCACGGAGGTGAAATTAGGACAGTCCATCGAGCCGGTGCAGCTTCAGGTGGTCTGTCGTCGTCTCTGGGACAGGCTGCCTCCCGGGGCAAGCCAGATCGTGGCCCAAGATCTTGAGGCCGTCGGGGACGTGGACACCGCCCTGGCCGGCTACTATGCCGAGCGGGTGGCAGCCATTGCCGCCCAGAGCGGCATCCCCGAGCGGTCCATCCGTGACTGGGTAGACAGGCGCCTGATCACCGAACAGGGAATTCGCGGTCAGGTGTTGCAGGGATTGGAGCAGAGCCAGGGATTGGACAACCGGGCCATCTGGCCGCTGGTGGATGCCCACCTGGTACGTGCCGAAAAGCGGCGCGGCGCTACCTGGTTCGAGTTGGCCCACGACCGGCTGATTGAGCCGATACAGAGTGACAATGTCGCCTGGCGCGAGGCGCACCTGAACCCGCTGCAACGCCAGGCCAATCTGTGGAGCCAACAAGGCCGGCCGAGTGGCCTCTTGCTGCGCGACCAGTCCCTGGCCACAGCCGAAGCGTGGGCCTCGGCCAACGCCGGAGAGATGACACCTGTCGAACACGATTTCCTCGGGGAGTGCCGCAGAGCCCAAGAACGTATGGAGAGAGAGCGGCAGCAGGCACGACGCATTCGCTGGCTGGCAGTAGGGGTCGTCTTTGGCGTCATCGCCATCATCCTGGCCGTCTTTGCCTCGAGCCAGTGGCGGCTGGCAGAGCGGGGGCGCCTCCAGGCTGTTCTCTCGGCGCAGCAGGCAGCGACGGCAAAGGCTGGCGCCGAAGCCAGCCTGCATGTGGCCGAGACCGCCGAAGCCGTGGCAGAGGAATTGCGAGAGCAAGCCGAGCAGCGGCAGCGGCGCTTGGAGCAATCGCGGGCGTCACTGGCGCTCGCAGCCGCCTCTACTACCACGGCAGATCCCGCCCTGGCGGTCTTGCTGGCCGTAGAAGCCATCTACCAGACTCATCTTGCCCAACCCGGAGTGATGACGGACGAAGCGGTGACCGCAGCGCACCGCGCAATCGGGCGCTCACGGTGGTTGGCGACCCTGGGCTACCATCGTCGCGACGTAGTCCACGCAGAGTGGAGCCCAGACGACGCTCGCATCGTCACGGCTGGCGAGGACGGCATGGCTGTCGTCTGGGATGCGGCAACGGGACAGGAGATCGCTGCCCTGATCGGCCACGGATGCAACGAGTATGGCTTCTGCAAGCTTTACGACGCCGCGTGGAGCCCCGCCGGATCGCGGATTGTGACCACCGGGCTCGACGGCACGGCACGGGTATGGGATGCAGCCTCTGGCACAGAGATCGTGACCTTTCGCCGGCATGGATGCGACAGCATTGGGCAGTGCGAAGTGACGGACGCCGCGTGGAACCGGGATGGCCAGCGCGTCGCCACGGCGGGTGCAGATACGACAGCCAGGGTGTGGGATCCGGAAACGGGTGAGGAACTCTTGGTGCTGAGTGGACACCGAAACACTGTGAATCGGGTCGCGTGGAGCCCTGACGGGCAGCGGATCCTGACCGCGAGCATCGATGGCGACACCAAGGTGTGGGATGCAACGACGGGGGCGGAGCTGTTGGCGCTCTCAGGGCAAGTTGGGATGATAGAAGATGCACGCTGGAGTCCGGATGGCACGCTGATCGCGACGGCTGGCAGCGATGGCGGTGGCGAAGTGTGGGATGCCACGACAGGCGAACAGCTCTCTCGTCTGCAGGGACACGCCGACAATCTGACGTCCATAGCGTGGAGTCCTGACGGTACGCACCTCGTGACCACGAGTTGGGATGGTACGGCCAAAGTGTGGGATACGGCCACCGGCACAGAGGTGATGACCCTTCGCGGACACACGAACTGGCTCTGGCACGCGGCATGGAGTCCGGATGGCACGCAGCTTCTGACCACCAGTAGCGATAGCACAGCCAGAGTTTGGGATGCGACTACGGGTGCCGAGGTTTTTGCTGTCACTGGATGTTCCTCTTGGAGCTATCACGCGTCGTGGAGCTCCGACGGCGCGCGTGTGGTAGCCACCTGTGGTCAAGGGGCCACGGTTTGGGATGCGGTGAAGACTGAAGACCCTTTCACCCTCCACGGGCACGTCGGTTCCGTCGAGTCCGCCGCGTGGAGTCCAGATGGCTCGCGCATCGCAACCGCCAGCATGGATAACACGGCCAGAGTATGGGACGCGGCGACGGGAGCAGAGCTCCTTACTCTCAGCGAGCATGACGACTGGGTCCTTTGGGTGGCATGGAGTTCGAACGGCAAGTGGATTGCCACAGCCAGCGACGATCGTACGGCCAAGGTATGGGATGCCGACACGGGTGAGATGGTTGCCAACGCCACGGGGCATGCCGGTCGCATCGTGCATGTCGCCTGGAGTCCGGACGACACGCGCATCCTGACCGCCAGCTGGGACGACACAGCCAAGATCTGGGATCTGCGCACGTTCGAGGTCATCACCCTCGAGGGGCACACGGATAGTGTCAATGGCGCCTCATGGAGCCCGGATGGCACCCGCGTCGTAACCAGCAGTTGGGACAACACGGCCAGGGTGTGGGATGCAGCGACGGGGGTAGAGCTTCTTACGCTGAGTGGGCACACGGGCTGGGTCACGAGTGCAGTATGGAGCCCGGACGGTTCGCAGATCGTGACTGTCAGCGATGCCGTAGCCAGAGTGTGGGACAGCTCAACAGGCGCAGAAGTCCTGACCCTGCAAGACCCGTCTGGCTGGGCAGAGCGCGCTGCGTGGAGCCCGGATGGCGCACGCATCCTGACCGAGGACGGCATGTGGGATGCAGCCACGGGCGCTCAGCTATTCACCATCAGCGGTAGGGTTTCCGCGTCGGCGTGGCGCCCCGATGGCAAGCAGATCGTGACCACAGGTAGCGAAAGTGCCACGGTCTGGGACGCGGCTACCGGCGCAGAGCTCTTCACTCTGACCGGGCATCTGGAGCTGGTTCAACATGCTGCGTGGAGCCCAGACGGTACACGCATCGTGACCGCCAGTGCCGACGGCACCTCCCGTATCTTTATCACCGAGATCGACGGTCCTGGAGGTCTGGTGGAGTCGGCCTGTGCTCGCACCGGGCGGAATCTGACCTACTGGGAGTGGGGGAAGTACGTGAGCGAGGAGCTATACCAGACCACCTGTGCCAATCTACTACCTGACTACTACGCAGCGCGTGATCTACTAGACGACGCAAAAGCGCTCGCGGAAGCCCAAGACCTCGACCGGGCTGAGGCTTTTGCCCAGCATGCGCTCCAGTTGGCCATGGCAGCAGAAGAGCCTCAGTGGAGCAACTCTGCCTGTTGGTTCGGCAGTATCGACGGGTTCGCAGACATTGTGCTCCCTGCATGCGAGCAGGCCATCGAGCTGGCAGATGAAGCCCAGGTGCCAATGTATCGCGACAGCCGGGGATTGGCCCGAGCCCTGGTGGGAGACTACCCGGGGGCCATTGAGGATTTCCGGGCATTTGTCGAGTGGAGCCAGACCAACGATGTTTACGAGGAATTGGCAATCAAGCGGGAAGCCTGGATCGCCGATCTGGAGGCGGGCCGGAATCCATTTGACGAGGAGACCCTGGAGGCGCTGCGAGACGAGTAGGGCCGCCGGGGATACTTGTAATACGAAGCACCGTACGTTTGCTTCCGCGATAAGGATGCGATGTCCCACGGCAGCGAGGGTATCCCTATGGTGAGTGAAGAGCTTGTAGTTAACGGCGTTGACGGTGCCAGTGGCAACTACCTGTTGCCCCGCCTGTCGGCCGAGGCCGTCTCCAGGATTGCCCAGGGCGAGACACCCGACAAAGCCCACCTGACAGAGTTGAGGGCATGGTACAGATACGTTGCGCAGGCACACCTGGGTCCCAAAGAGGGCATCGATCCCAAAAACCTGACAGAGAGCGGCTGGGGTGTCATCTTTGCCTTCAAGGACCAGGACAAGGTGCCTGCCATCAAGGAGGCCTTGGGCGAATTCCTGAAGCACCGCAGGGACCAGGCGGGAACGCGCTACCGCGAGTATACCGGTCCCGATGCGTACCGTCCCGCTGAATCCAAGTCCGCCTTTCTGGCCCGCCACGGCATGGGCCCCGGTCCCGCCGACCCCGACATGGTGCCCTACTATCTCCTCATCGTAGGCAATCCAGAGACGATTCCCTATCGCTTCCAGTACCAGCTCGACGTTCAGTACGCGGTGGGCCGCATCCATTTCGACACATTGGAGGAATACGCGCAGTATGCCCGCAGCGTGGTCATGGCCGAGACAGGCGAGGTGATCCTGCCCCGCCGGGCGACCTTCTTCGGCGTCCAGAATCCCGACGACAGGGCCACCGCGCTCAGCGCCTCTGAGCTAGTCACGCCGCTGGCGGAGCGAATGGCCGGCGACCAGCCCACGTGGAAGATCCAGACCCACCTGGCCGAGGAGGCCACCAAGGCCCAACTGACCCAACTCATGGGCGGCGACGAGACGCCAGCCCTCCTTTTCACCGCCAGCCACGGCATGGGCTTTCCCCTCGGCGACCCGCGCCAACTTGGCCACCAGGGCGCGCTCCTCTGCCAGGACTGGCCCGGGCCAAAG
>JBFFCR010000118.1:0-10026 GCA_041559855.1 Anaerolineae bacterium
CATGCTCGTATCGATCGACCGCCCGTGATCGATGGCGCAGACCGATGCGCCCTCACCCAGGTGACAGGTGATGATCTTGAGGCGGGAGAAGCGTTCCTTGAGAAAGGTGGCGGCCATCATGGCTACATACTGGTGCGACGGACCGTGAAAGCCGTATCTGCGAATTCCTTCCTCGGTGTAGAGGTTCTCAGGCAGGGCGTAACGGTAGGCGTAGGGGGGCATTGTATGGTGAAAGGCGGTGTCAAACACGGCGACGTGGGGTATGCCCGGCAGGATCTGCTGGCACCACTCGATGCCCTGAGCCTCTAGTCGGTTGTGAATTGGTGCCAGATGGTCAAAGCTGCGGATATCGGCCAGCACCTTCTCATCGATGACTACCGGACTGGAGTACTTGTCGCCGCCGTGCACGACGCGGTGCCCCACGGCCGTGATCTCGCCTAGCTCACCCAGAACGCCGACCTTGGGGTCCACCAGCAGGTCGAGGGCGGATTGGAGCGCCTGCCGATGGTCGATTGGCCCCAACTTGAAGGTGTGTTGCGCCCCAGCGGCGATGTGGGTCTGCAGTGCCCGCGGTTCTCCGATCCACTCCACCTGGCCCTCGACGTGTTTGCTCTCGTCGTCGGTGTCAAAGAACCGGTATTTCAGCGTGCCGGTGCGAAAGTTGAGCACAAGCAGTTTCTGCGGTTCTTCGGGAGTCAGGCTCAGCTGATAGGGATCAGCCTCGGCTTCCTCCTCCGTGAGGCGAAGGCCATCCGATTGCAGCTGCTGCTGGATGAGCATGCTCCGCTGTGCGATTGCCTTCGAGAACTCACGGAGGGCGGCGGCATCGGCCTGCACCCAGCGGTGAAAGAGGTCGGGCGGGATCAGCAGCAGCCTGCAGGGCGTGGCAGCGATCAGATCCACCGGTGAGTGGGTGCCGGTCAGCAGGGCCATGGAGCCGAGGTGGTCGCCCTTTGTGAGTTGCTGAAGGAGAGGCGGTTCCTCCTGCTGTCCGGTGAGGTAAGCGTCTACCTCGCCTTCTAGGATGACGCCAAAAAAGGTGAAGGGCTGGTCGGCAGATACGACGACTTCACCAGGAGCGTACGGAGCGACCTGAGCCTTGTCCCGGATCTCCGCGAGCAGGTCCTCCGGAACGGTTTCGAAAATACCGAGCTGCTTCAGCTCGTCCAAGGTTACCATGGTGTTTCCTCCCACCTGATGGCGAGTTGCCGATACTCGCGCATTATACCACATGTTGGCCGGGTGTGATAAACGCGGGGGAAGGGTATGTGAGCGGGTGTATGCGCCGCTCAGGGGCGAACGGAGCCACATCGTGCCGGCATCAGTCCTCGTCGCGGGCCTGCAGGCCTGACCTGATCTCCTCCTGAACCCAGGAATCGGTTTCGAGGGCCAGGGCCCGGGCCAGGGTTCGTCGGGATTGCTCGTCGCCGATCTGTCCCAGGGCCCAGGCTGCGTGACCGCGGATCAGGGGTTCGTCGTCGCGCAGGGCATGGGTGAGTGGTTCGACGGCAGCACAATCTCCCCAGTTCCCCAGCGCGACGGCGACGTTGCGCAGCAGGCCGCGCCGCTTGGCGCGCGCTATGGGGCTGTCCTTGAAGCGACGACGGAAGCCGTCGCTGTCAAGAGCGAGCAGGTCGATCAGGGGCGGCGCACTCGTGCCGGGCCGCGGTCGGAAGGCGGGCTCTGACGTCGGCCGGGAGAAGCGCCTGTTCCACGGGCAAACCTCCTGGCAGACGTCGCAGCCAAAGATGCGGTTGCCGGCGAGGGGACGCAGCTCGGCAGGGATGGCGCCTTTGAGTTCGATGGTCAGGTAGGAGATGCAACGCCGCGCGTCCAGGAGGTATGGAGCCACCAGGGCGCCGGTGGGGCAGGCATCGAGGCAGCGGGTGCAGTCGCCGCAGGTGCCCTCGTGGGCATCGCGCGTTGAGGTAGGTAGTTCGGCCGTCAAGAGAAGCTCTCCGAGAAAGAGCCAGGATCCGAGTCCCGGGACGATCAGGTTGGTGTTCTTGCCGACGAACCCCAGGCCGGCGCGGGCGGCGAGTTCCCGCTCCAGGATGGGGCCGGTGTCGACGTACGCGCGGTACGCAACCGGCTCGTGGTTGGAGGCCTGGATGTAGGCCGCCAGCAGCTCCAGGCGTGCTGCCAGCCAATCGTGATAGTCGTCGCCCCGGGCGTAACGGGCGATGATGCCCCGCGACGGGTCATCGCCGAGATCCGCAGGCAGGGGCGCTGTGTGATAGTTGATGCCCACGACGACCACCGATCGCACACCGGGCAGGATGAGGGACGGGTCTGCCCTCTTGGCTACGGCGTCCGGCCGGGCGAGGTAGGCCATGTCGCCGTGAAGTCCACTCTGCAGCCAGGTCTGATAGCGCTCGATGGTGGTGGGTGGGGCAGGCGACGCAATGCCGACCAGGTCAAAGCCCAATCGGCGCCCATGGTCCGCGATATCCTTGGCTGTGAGTGGCTGGTGCGACATCTCCCGTCGTCCTGTGGTTCCCTCTCATTCTGGCAGACAATGCTGGCGGCAATGCTGTGCGGGCGCGATATCCTGTCCATTCTACCTGAGAACTGGGCCTGGCGCAAGCTCTGTGAATTTGCCATCTCTTGCCCCGCCACATTTTGTGCCTAGTTCCATCTATGGTATACTCGGGGGGAACTCGACTCGTGCGCCTGTAGCTCAACGGATAGAGCGCCTGACTTCGAATCAGTAGGTTGGGGGTTCGAGTCCCTCCAGGCGCGCCAGGGATTCTGCCGCTAGGGGTACACTCCTAGCGGCGTTTTCATACTTCCGAGGCTGCGGGGCCGTCCTCCCGGACCAGTTCCACGACGCGATCCAGGCGGAAGGTGCGCAGCTCGTCGCGCCGGTGGCAGTGGGCGGTCAGATACAGGATGCCATTCTGCTCGGCGACGCGGAGCGGGCTCACGATCCGTTCCGTCTCGCGGCCCCGGGCATCGACATAACGCATGATCACCCGGCCCCTGCTTTCCAGGGCCTCGGCAATGGCTGGCGGCAAGGGGAAGGCCAGGGGAGCCGGGTAGGGGATCGGTCCTCCCTGGAACTCTAAGATGGCGCTGAGGGTGGTCACCCCCCAGCGCTGGTCCAAGCGCCTCAGGATCTCGTCCAGCACACACCAGGTGGTCTCTACGTCTGCCATGGCGCGGTGGGTTGGCTCCAGCGGGATGCCGAGCGAGCGCGCCACGGCACCCAGGCTGTTTGAGGCAAAGCTAAAGACGCGGCGGCACAGGGTCAGTGTGTCCACGACGGGCCCTTCGGGCGGAGGCAAGTTGGCGATCCCGAGCTCACTGGTCAGGAAGCCCAGGTCGAACGGGGCATTGTGCGCAACCAGTACGGCATCTTCCATCAGTTCGAGCACTGGACCGGCAACCATCTCAAAGGTGGGGGCGCCGGCGAGCATCTCGGGCTCGATGCGGTTCACCCGATAGGCTCCGGGCGAGATGGGCCGCCCAGGATCGACCAGCGCTTCCATGCGGCCAACTTCCAGGCCACCTTGTAGGCGCAGGCAGGCGATCTCGCAGACTCGGTGCCCGTAGGCTGGGTTGAGCCCTGTGGTCTCGACGTCGAACACGGCAAAGGGGATGTCGTCCAGCGGGCAGTCGATGTCGAATGGATAGGTCATGGTTGCTTCCTGCCGTGTGCAGCTCCAGCTCGCGGCGGGGGGTGGGACGCGGCCCACGGGCGCGATGGGCCATCGATCGTGCGGGAAAATTGCCGACGCGCGTGCAATGTGCTATACTTGCGCGCACGTGAGCCGAACGAGGTGGAGGAGGGAGAACGATGACGAGCAATGGCGAGCACCCCGCAGCCCAACTGCTGGCCGGTTTCCTGCAACCGTGGCACGATGCCGTGGCCGATCCGGCGAAAGCCCAAGAAGCCGTGCTCCATCGCCTGCTGTCCATGTACGCCCAGACCGGCTACGGCATGGACCACGGAGCGGGCCAGATCGAGACGCTGGCAGAGTATCGCCGCCGCTTCCCGGTTGCCACATACGAGGAGTACAAGCCTCTGATAGAGCGGGTTATGGCTGGTGAAGTGGAGCTCCTTCTTGCCGAGGAGCCGATTGGTTGGGCCATCACCCGTGGCACCACCAAGGGCGAGTCCAAGTTCATCCCCATGACGCCGACGGACATGTTCCAGCGCATCAGCGCCGGACGGGCGATGATGAACTATGTTGTCACCACAGGCCAGTATGACCTGTTCGAGGGCGTCAACCTGAACCTCAATTTCCCTTCCGTCGTGGGCACGGTGCAGGTCGGCGACCGCGAACTGGAGTACGGCTACAGCTCGGGCATCTATACCAAGTTTGTGTCTGCCCAGACACCGATCCGCTCCGTGCCCAGCCAGGAAGAGATCGACGCGCTGGGCGGTGGCAAGGCGCAGAGCGACTGGGATGCCCGCTTTGAGCTGGCCTATCAAAAGTGCAAGGATGAGAACGTCTCGCTGGTGGGCGGCGTTGCACCGACGGCTGTTCTGTTTGGACAGTACCTCTACCGCGCTCATCGGACCTATCCCAAGGACCTCTGGCAGACAAAGGTCATGACGCTGGGAAGCGTGCCGAACATCAATATCACCTATGCCCCGGTCCTGCAGGCGCTCTATGGCCGAGTTGCCATCCGTGAGATCTATGGCGCGACGGAGGGCATGTTCGGCCAGCAGCGGGACGAGCGCCGGGCATGGGTCCCCAATTATGATCTCTTTTTCTTCGAGGTCGAGACGAGGACCGGGATCAAGATGCTGCACGAGATGCGCCCCAACGAGGTGGGCAGCCTTGTGGTCTCGACGCCGATCCTGCCGCGATACCGCATCGGCGACCGCCTGCTGGCCCTCCGCCCGCCCTATTTCCGCTGCATCGGGCGCGACCAGTGGTGGACGACCTTGTACTATGCCTGGAATCAGCTCAGAACGATGAACCTGGGGCGCCTGTAGCATCACAGGTCGACCGTGCATCCCAGCCCGGGCATCTCGCTGGCGATCAACCAGCCTTCCTGGAATCGAAAGCCGGGGATGGTGGGATCCTCCAGCAAGTCAAAGTGACCGTCCAGGTCGCCGTAGCGGACGTTGGGGCTGCTGAGGGCGAGGCCCAGGCCCGCTGCGATCAGCAGCGCCGGCTCGTTGAGACACCCGACCATTGTGGCTATGCCGGCGGCCCGGGCGATTGCGTCCACCTGGCGAGCGCAGTGCAGACCCCCACAGGTCGCCAGCTTGATGCTGATACCATGCGCGGCTCGCTGGCTGGCCAGTTGCAGGGCAGATGCAGGCCCGGTGAGGCTCTCGTCGGCGAGGATCGGGATCGGGCTGCGCTGCGTCACCTCTCTGAGCCCCTGCAGATCGCCGGCTGGCGTGGGTTGCTCCAGCATCTCCAGGACGCCATCCAGCCTGCGGGCTACGTCCAGCGCCTGCTGGATGGTGTAGCCCTGGTCGACATCCAGCCGCAGGGTCAGGTTGGGCAGTGCGTCTCGCACAGCCAGCACGCGGCGGGCGTCCTCTTCCGGATCCAGGCCACCCTTCAGCTTTAGGATGCGAAAGCCCCGGGCTGCGCGGTTCCGGGCTGCTTCCACGGTCTCTTTGACAGGGTTGAGGCTGAGCGTGATGGAGGTCTGGATGCGGCTGCGGTAGCCCCCCAGCAGGCGGTACAGCGGCAGGCCCGCCTCCAGGCCGAGCAGATCGTAGAAAGCTATGTCAAAGGCGCAGCGTGCAGATGGCGTCCCCTCGGTCAGTTCGGCCAGCTCGGCCAGGGCGTACTCGGTGTTCAAGGGATTGAGGTCCAGGGCACGATCGGCGCAGGCCTGGCAGGCCCTGGTGACTTGTTCCATGCTCTCGCCCGTGCGGGCAGGATCAAAGGCAGCGCATCCCCAGGCCACCCGCCCACCGCGGGTCTCGATGCGGACAAACAGGCAGCCTATGCGCGTGACCTCGCCCGGGAGGTTGGCAGCACGGTAGGGTGGGCTGAGGTCCATCTCGACGGGTATCAATCTGACATGCGAGATCTGCATTGGTCCTCTCCTTCTGTGCTAGAGTGCCCTCGTGCCGGTAGACGATGCTGGCCTCCATTATATCCGGATCCGGATAGAGAGGCAAGGAGGCCTGCTACACGTTGGCGTATGCCTCTCTGTCGCAACCGGGCACGGGCGACGCATCCCTACCGAGGCCTACCCGTGGCAGTGACTTGCTGCCTGGCCGAGATCGTGCGTGCGCTTAGGTGAGCGGCAGGGGGAGCGCCGTCAGAGTATCGCCTGCAGCCGCTCCACGCTCTGCTGTAGGTCTGCCTCGGTGTTGACCTCCAAGATGACGGGGCCGTTGTAGCCCATTTCCGAAAGTCTCTGGAGAAAGATTGCATAGTTGATCTGGCCTTGGCCCAGCGCCAGGTGGTCCCGGGCGGGATGTTCCTCATCGTAGGGTGGGACCGTGGCGTCGTGCAGGTGGATCTCGCGTATTCTCCCGGCGTGCTGCTCCAAGAAGCGCAGCTCGCTGCTGCCCTGCAGGGCCAGGTGACCGACATCGAGGCAGATGCTGGCACCCAGCTGCTCCACGACCGGCAGCGCCAGGTCAAAGAGGGCGTCTTCCAGGTTCTCGACGCACAGGTCTGCCGGATCGACGATATCAGAGAGGGCCTCCAGGCTGCGACCTGCCTGCCCTATGAGCGCGCCCACGAGTACGTGGCGCTGAGCGGGCTCCCGAAACTGTGAGACAACCTGCGCTGTAGTGAATCCCCAGAGATGTAGCACGTAGGTGTGCACGTCAACTGCCCGGCTGACCTCCACCGCTTGGCGCAGACCGCCAACGCTGGCTTGGCGGATCGTCTCGTTGAGGCTGCCTGGCTCTATCCACAGGAAGGGCAGGTGCGCTGTGCAGATGAAGCCGAGCTCCTGTTGTAGATCGGCTACCGACTCGTAGAAGCGGGCGTCAAAGACCTGGGAGTAGATGGCATGGAGATCGAGGGTGAGCTCCACGGCCTGCAGCCCATAGCGCTCGATGATCTGGCGGATGGCATGCAGGCGATGGGCGCGGCTTTCCTCGGGCCATAGGGGGTTCGCCAGCCATCCGGCAAGCGGCAGGGTGGTGGTGCCAAACCTGATCACAGAGGTCTCTTTTGGGAAGCTAGCCGGTGTACGTGCGGAGGTTGGTGAACAGCCACTTCTTGTTGCCATCGGGCAGGATGGTGTCGACCAGTTGGGCCCGATCCAGCTTTGCGCCGGTGAGGGTGGCCCCGCGAAGCTTGGCGCCTTCGAGGTTGGCCTCAACCAGTATGGCTCCCGCAAGGTCAGCTCCGCTGAGATCTGCCCGTGAAAGGTCTGCCAGGCGGAGATCTGCGTCGCGGAGCACGGCCCCGGCAAGGCTCGCAGTGCGCAGATCGGCAAGCTTGAGCCGGGCCTTGGTCAGATTTGCCTCGTGAAACCTTGCCTCGCACAGGCTGGCGCCATCTAGGCAGGCCAAGCTGAGGTCGGCTCCCTGAAGGTCCGCCCGGTCGAGCTGGGCCCCGCCCAGGTTACCACTGGATAGAACTGCCCCGGCGAGGGTCGCGCCGCGCAGGTCTGCCTTGTAGAGGCATGCGCTGTCGAGGTTGGCCCCTGTCAGGTCTGCGCCCGCCAGCCGGGCCTCGCTCAGGTTGGCGCCGTAGAGATTTGCCCGTCGCATGATCGCCCCGTTGAGATTCGCGCGGGTGAGGTTGGCGCCTGCAAGACCGGCTCCATTCAGGTCAGCGCCCTGCAGGTTCGCATCGATCAGGATGGCGCAGCCTAGGCCCGTGCCGCGCAGCTTGGCGTGGCGCAGGATGGCCTCGTGCGCGTCCGCAGTGAAGAGGAACGCCTCGGACAGGTCAGCTCCCGCCAGGTGCGCGCCTGAGAGGTTGGCGTTGGTGAGGTCGGCTTTGCTCAGGTTGGCCTGGCGCAGGTTGGCCCTGTGCAGGTTGGTCCCTTTCAGGTCGGCCTTGAACAGGTGTGCCCCGCTGAGGTTGGCTCCGGCAAGATTGGCCCTGCTCAGGGCAATCCCGCTGAGGTTGGCCCCGCTCAGGTTGGCCTGACGCAGATCTGCCTGGCAAAGGTTGATGCCATGCAGGATGGACCCGCTCAGGTCGGCGCCTCGCAGATCCGCCCTGGCGAAATCTCTGTGCCCTGCTTTGTACCTTCGCGTGAATTCGGCCGGGTCCATGGGGGGGCTTGGCTCCAGACCGATCGCGGTAGGATCCAACTTGGTCTCTATCATTTTCAGCGACGCCATACTTGTGTTGCGGCCGAAGAACGGGCATCGGCCAAGTGCAGTGACATCTTACCACGTCATGTGCCTGTTGACACTAGGTCGTGGGGAGTATTCTGCGGGGTATCCTGCCTAGTCCTGTGGGACTAACTCCATGAGTGTCTACGCAAGACTCCACCCGGACTATGCCGATCCCGCCGAGCTTGCGTTCTGAACGATTTCGCAGTAAGATGGCGGCGAAGGTGCAGATACCCCGTGTCTGCATACGCGGCAGCAAAGCACTGTGGCACTTGAGGAGGTAGCCATGTGTGATCCAATTCTGGGCCAGATCACCATTTTTGCTGGCAACTTTGCCCCCCGTGGCTGGGCGTTCTGTGACGGCCAGCTACTGCCGATCTCTGGCAACGAGTCCCTTTATTCGCTCATCGGCACCCGCTTTGGCGGCGATGGGAGAACCAATTTCGCCCTTCCCGATCTGCGGGGGTGCTTCCCCATGCACCCGGGCCAGGGTCCGGGTCTGTCTGCGCGCTCTGTCGGCCAGAGGGGAGGCCACGAGACATTGGACCTGGGCGCGTCCCACGTGCCGAATCCGGCCAAGATGGATGTGGTGACGCCCAACTGGCTCCTCCGTCCGAGGCAGATTGATCTTGAGCATGACAACATGCCACCGTTTCTGTGTGTGAACTATATCATCGCTGTGGAAGGGGTCTATCCCAGCAGGCAGTAGGAGGGCAAGGGCGGTGTGGGTGGTCCCGATCGCCTCTTAGACCTGCGACTGGCGCTGTGTGAGGCCCACCACGCCCGGGGGAAGTTGCTATGCGGCAGCGCAATCTGTTTCAGAAGGCAGGTGCGATCGTTGGCGGCGCTGCCGGCGCGCTATTTGGCTATGTCGTCGGATTGGAGTACGGTGGGACCATGGGTGCCATCACCGGCACTGTGCTCGACATCGCGGCGGGCGCGGTCATCGGTCCCTACCTGCTTCTTCTCCTGGCAGCGGTGGCTGTGATCTTGGTGGTGCCTCTCTTCTTGGTGGGACTGGTGCTATATGTGATCGGCCTGGCAATCCAGGATCTGCTCGGGCGGAAGGGACGCGACCACGAGGTCTGATACTTCATCACACTCAGCAACTTGCATTCTGGCCGATCTGAGAGTAAGATAGCATGGAGGGTGCTGGCGCTCGTGTTCGCATTCATGGCATGGCAGCCCTGGAGAACTGGTCTGATAGAGGACTGGCGGTTGCGCCTGAAGGAGGACGGAGCATGAAGCGGATCGTTTTGTTCGTCCTGATCCTGTGTGTGGCGGCGGCCTGCGGAACCACACCCACAGCCATACCCGCCCCGGACCTTGTCGCAACGCAGGTTGCTGTGATGGAAGCAGCCGCGGCGACACTGACTGCAGAAGCGCCCACAGCCTTGCCAACGGAACCTCCCTCACCGGCGGCCACCCTTACGGTAGCGCCCACGATGACCGAACCCCCGACGCCGACCCCGCTCCCGACGGCGACGCCCGCACCGAAACCCACCGATACGCCGATCCCACCCCCGATCGGACCCGGTCTGGGCCGGTTCGTTGTTGTGAACGTGCGCAGCGACGACGTACTGAACGTGCGCCTTGGGCCAGGTGTGTCCTATGCCATCGCCGGCACGATTCCGTATTACGGCCGGGATGTCGAAGTGTTCGCGGGTGGGCTCCAGGTCGACGAATCGTGGTGGGTGCCGGTGGAGTATGGCAGCGTGAGCGGCTGGGCCAACAGCGGCTATCTGGCCCGCCAGGCCGGCTATGGGAGCGATGCCGTCGCGGCGCGCGCAGCG
>JBFFCR010000119.1:0-9973 GCA_041559855.1 Anaerolineae bacterium
ACCATCTGGTCCTCCAGCCTCTGGGGCCCGACTCGACCTTTCAAGATGTCTGCATCTTTGCGGCAAAGAAGGAACAAGAATCGTACGAACTCTACCAGGGCCTGGCAGGCCAGAACTCGGGCGAGACCCGCGACTTATTGGACGCAATGGCCAAGGATGAGTTGCGGCACAAGAACCTGGTAGAGGGCTGGTACGAGGAGGTCGTATACCAGGAGTTCTAATTCGCGTATTGGAGCCTGACCCGCGAGCTCACCCGCGGGTCAGGCTGTGCATCTGCCTCACGCGCTCGACAATGTCGGTCACGGACTGTTCCTGGCGCGGCGAGGGACCCAGCGGATCCACCAGTTGCCATGCTCTGTCACCCAAGAGCACCCCAAACGTGTTGAGCACAGAGTAGGCCAGGGCGTCCAGGTGATAGCCGCCTTCGAGGGTGAAGACAATTCGCCCACCGCATAGCTCCTCAGCCAGATCCTGGAGCGCCTGCGCGATGGCCGTATAGCCAGCGATCGAAAGCTGCATATAAGCCAGCGGATCATCCCAGTGAGCATCGTATCCGGCTGAAACCAGGATCAGTTGCGGCTGAAAGCGCCAGGCTGCCGGAACTACGAGCTCCTGGAGGATGCGGGCAAAACCCTCATCGCCGACGCCCCCTCCCAACGGCACGTTGACGATGCTTCCCCTGCCGTACCCCTTGCCTGTCTCGTTCCAGTAGCCCGTACCGGGATAGTAAGGGTACTGGTGCGTTGAGATATACATCACGGCAGGGTCAGCATCAAACTCGTCCTGGGTGCCGTTGCCGTGATGTACGTCAAAGTCCACGATAAGGACCCGATCCAGGCTGTGTTCAGCCAGTGCGTAGCGGGCAGCAATGGCGACATTGTTGAACAGGCAAAAGCCCATCCCCCGGCCTCGCAACGCGTGATGACCCGGAGGCCGGACCAGGGCGAAGGCATTGTCCATCTCGCCATCAAGTACGGCGCGCGTTGCCTCGACGAGTCCCCCAGCAGCCATCAGAGCTGCATCGTATGAGGCGGGCCGGACGTAGGTGTCCAAATCCAGGTGGCCCCCGCCTCGCTGGGCTACGCGCTGTACCTGCTCGATGTACAGAGGGTCATGCACCCTCTCCAATCGCTCTTGCGTGATGGGCACAGCCGGGACATGGGTGAGGCGCTCCAGCACGCCATGCTCCTCCAGGACACTCAGGATCTGCCGCAGTCGCTGTTGGTTTTCCGGATGGCCTCGCAGATCATGTTCCAGGAATACGGGATCGTACACATAGCCGGTGGTCATGGTTCTGCTCCTTTACACCGCCGTTGTGCCCTATTATACCACACCTTGGCCCGGGTCGCAGCCTGGGGCGGGTCTGATCGAGCATACTTCTTGGTGCAGGTTCGGGTGAGCAGCCTTCCTGTCTGCAACCTGTCACCACGCACCGCCGGTGGAGGGGGCGAGGCGAACCCCGATCCATCTCACGATACTCGGCAGACAGCTTGACTCCTCAAGTATCTTGTGCTACTATATAGATGCAAAACACATATAGTGAGGAGGCCAGGCTGTGCCTCCTGCAGGTTACCGTCCCCGGTTTCGGGGCGCGATCCGGCCCTGTTGAGCTGCCTCGAGTAGACTGACAACGGCACGCGTTTCGCCTGATTCGACCCCATCCGCGCTGAACAGAGGGTCCGGCTGCGGAGATCTGAAAGGTCTGGACGAGACGAACCCGAGGGAACTGCGCTCATGGCCCGGCGAACCGGCCCTATCCGTGTTCTCATCGTCGCATTGCTGGCAGCACACGTAGCTTTGGCGACGTGGTACAGTTTGGTGATCCCTCTAGGTGAGGCACCTGATGAGGTGGATCACTTTGGCGTGATCCGCCACCTGGTGCAACATCGCCATCTGCCGAGTTCTGAGGAAGTGCACGAAGCTGTCCAGCCTCCCCTTTACTACCTGCTCGGCGCAGCCGCTACCGTCTGGATCCGCGACAATGGTGCATACGTCCCCCTGGCCAACGCTGATTTTGATCTGAGCGATCCGCTGGCGCCGCACAACCTGCTGCTCCATCCCGCTTCTGAGGCATGGCCTTTGCGTGGCTGGGCGCTCTCCTGGCATTTGGCGCGATTCGTGTCGGTGGGATTGGGTGCAGTAACGGTGTGGTGTGTGTTTCGCCTGGGCCGCGAGCTGTTTCCAAACCGGCCGGAAATCGGTCTGGGCATGGCGGCGCTAACAGCGTACACGCCTCAATTTCTGTTCATGAGCGCCGTGTTGAGCAACGACAATGCTGCCGCTGCCACGTCAGCCTTGGGCCTGTGGCAGGTGGCTGCGCTGCTGCGGCGCAAGGCGCTGCACCCCAGACGCCTTGCGCTACTTGGCTCGTTGCTGGGGCTTGGTCTCTTGTCCAAGTCCAGCCTAATCGCTCTCGTGCCGATCGTGGCCTTGGCCATCTTGATTGTCTGGCGCCAGGATAGATCACGGACAATCAGAACCCTTCTTTTCGCCTGGCTGCTCACCTTTGGAGTGACTGCTCTGTTATCAGGCTGGTACTATATCCGCAATCTGGTCGTGTTTGGCGATCTGCTGGGCCTATCCTTTGTGCAGGCGACCAATCCCCTGCGCCCAGGGCCACTCACGCTCGATGTGCTAACCTGGCTGTTTCGAGGCCTTTCGCGATCATTTTGGCTGGGGTGGATCGGGATTGCATTGGATGAATGGCTCTATCTGGTCATCCACATGCTCTGTCTGGCTGGGTTGCTGGGATTCCTTGTCTGGCTGGTGCGCGGGTGGAGACAGATAGCAACCTACGTCCGTTGGACGATTGTGCTGCTGGTTCTCCACGTGGGGATCACCCTGTCCTCGCTGATCCAATGGACAGCCCTCGTCGAGGGCACGGACCAGGGCCGGCTGATCTACCCCCTCCTGCCAGCGGTAATGCTAATCTTGGTTGCCGGACTATTGCTTTGGTTGCCCGATAGGTTCCGGCCATGGGGTACGGGTCTCCTGTCGGCTGTCTGGTTGGCGCTGGCCTTGATCACACCTGGGCGCTATCTGGCGCCGGTGTACAGTCCGCAAACGATGGTGGATTCGGTACCGGCCGAGGCTACTCCAATAGAGGTGCGCTTCGGAGACTCGATCCGTCTTGTTGGCTACCGGCTGGAGAGTGCCCAGGTGCGCCCAGGTGAAAAGCTGTGTCTGGATCTGTATTGGCGAGCCGACGCTTCCGTGGGGGCCGACATTTGGGTGCTCTTGAAACTGGTCGATGCTGGAGGGAGTTTTCTGATGTACAAGGATGGCTCACCTTCGGCTGGACGCGATACAACCGATCGATGGTCACCAGGCACTGTGGTCGCTTCGCAGCACAGGCTGGCCATCCCGGACTATGGGCAGCCTGGTACCTACTGGCTGACTCTCTCCATGCACCCCAGTCAAGAGCGTGTTTGGCTGCCAGTGCGGAGCGCTGACGGACCAGTCATCGGCGAAACACTCACCTTGGGCGTGCCAGTCGAGGTTGTCATGCCATGAGGGACAGCTGTTTCTGGCTCATGCGCGGCCGGACAAGCCGTTCTTTGGAGGCTTTTGATGGTAGCTCAAGGATCGTCTGCACTCAAGCTATCGGTCGTGATCCCGGTCTATAACGAACAGGCAACCATCTGCGAGGTCATCGACAGGGTACGCGGCGTGGATCTGGGCCCTGTCGAAAAGGAGATAATTGTCTCGGATGATGGCTCGACTGACGGCAGTTCCCAGATGGTTGCTGAATATGCCAAGAACTGCCCCGAGCTCGTGGCTATCCACACCTCTCCCATCAACCTTGGCAAGGGGGCGGCGGTGCGCCTAGGTATGACCTATGCCACCGGCGACATTGTCATCATCCAGGATGCGGATCTGGAGCTGGATCCGAACGAATACAGGCGCATCATCGCGCCGATTATCGCCGGGCAGTCGGATGTGGTCTACGGATCGCGTTTCCTTGCCAAATCCAAGGGCATCCCCCTTTGCACGCGCCTTGCCAATCGATTCCTTACGATGCTGACCAATGTGCTGTACGGCTCACATTTGACAGACATGGAGACCGCATACAAGGCTTTCAGGCGCGAGGTGTTGGAGCGGTTGCGTTTGCGATGCGTCCGGTTTGACTTTGAGCCGGAGATCACGTGCCGGCTACTGGAGGCCGGCTATCAGATCCACGAGGTACCGGTTAGCTACTCACCGCGCACAGAAAAGGAGGGCAAAAAGCTGTGCGTGATCGACGGGATCGAGGCGATCTACACGCTCCTCCGCTGCAGATTCTCTGGTAGTTGATTGATGGGTCCTTTGCGCATCTTGAAGTGGCTCAGCAGACTGGGCAAGGGCCCAGGCGCCGGAAGCCGTGGCAAGTTGCCAACAAATGCGATACCATCCACCTGCCCAGCATGATAGGCATGGTGGGGCGCTGCTGCCAAGCATGAGGCGACATCAGCCCTGCCGGAGATAATTTCACATAAATACTGTTAAATATTGGGCCAGTACTCCACAAATCGGCAGATCTGTGGTATAATGAGATTGGGCACTGGCGCCCTGTATGGAGCAAGACCGGGACCCCCCACTCCCCGAACTTGATTCCTGGAGGAAGCTCTGCCAGAAATTCCTCCCGAACTCGGCTTTCCCCTCCCACACGGGGGCAACCAAACAATCGGTCCGCCGGTCTAACTGCCTTGGCTATCCAGATCGACCTGAGCGGAAAAGCTCCGCCGTAGCTAGGGAACTAGACCAAGCGTACTATTGTGTTTTGCGGAATTGTATTGTATAATGCGGAGGCCTGAGGTGGGCATTCCCCGACGCCCCCTGGGGGTGCAGGGCGAGCCCTTTTGGTTTCCTCACGGGTTAAGCGCGCAGAGAAAGGAGGTGCGGCGATGCTCTTCTTACCGCGTGAGGAAGGGCAGGGGTTGGTCGAATATGCGCTCATCATTCTATTTATTGCTATAGTTCTAGTAGCTGTGTTGCTCATATTCGGACCGACTGTTGGGAACCTGTACAGCTCTATCGTGGCTGGGTTCCCATAGTGAAGGTGACAGTCCGTCGGCTTAACAGATCCCTACCCTGACGCAAGGGGGCTCCCGTCTAGTTGAGATGGGAGCCTCTTTGTGTGTCTGGCTATATCTGGAGTCCGGGATGTTGAGTTAGCCTTTCTCTTGCCCAACAAGGTACGTGTACTGCTCGGGCCGCCGGTCAGCAAAGATGTCATTCCGAGAAGTGATCTGCTTCGATCTCGCCAGGCTGATGTCGATCTCGGCCGTGCTCACCTCTTCGCGTGTGCGCGATGCCTGGACGAGCACCTGCCCCTGAGGGTCGGCGATGGTGGACATGCCGGTGAACGTCAGGTCGCGCTCGCTGCCGATCCGGTTGGCGGTCACGATATAGAGGCGATTGCTGAGGGCGTGAACGGGCACCGCCTGTTGAGCCAGACCCGGCAATACCAGGTTGGCGGGGTGGCAGATGACATCAGCTCCCTTCAGAGCGAGCACCCGCCACGCCTCGGGAAAGATCCAATCAAAGCACACGAGCATGCCGATGCGGCAGGGGCCGATATCGTAGACAGGCAGGCCTGCGTCACCGGGTTGAAAAAAGTCCTTCTCGTTCATAAAGAGGTGCAGCTTGCGGTATGTGCCTATGATCCCGCGCGGACCCACCAGGACAGCACTATTGTACAGACGGGAGCCATGGCGTTCGTTCAGCCCCGAGACGATGGTGCAGCCCTGCCGTTGGCACAGCGACTCCAGGAATCGGACAAACTCACCACCGGCGATCTCTTCCGAGGTCGCCCAGGCCTGCTCCACTGATTCAAAGTTGTAGCCCGAGTTGCATAACTCGGGCAAGACCATCAGCTCCGCCCCCGCGCACTGCGCGCTGAGTCTGTCGATCTTTGCCATCGTCGCCGATAGATCGCCCAGGACGGGGGCAAACTGGATGAACCCTATCTTCATCTCCATCTCCTATTCTGCACGGCACGGCTGCTTGCACGAGCCGGCCCGTCGGTCATTATACCCCAGGGCAGAGCCAATGCCAATTCCCTGTTCCGCGGGCAGCACCGGTCATATCCCTCTGGTCCCCGCTATTTGATGCGGTTCTCGTCTCGTGGTATAATCTTGGCGGATCGATGGGTGAGCCGTCGCTGGGCAGAGAGTCAGCCAACGGGTGGCTGCTGCCTAGAGGAACTTCCCGACTCCCTGTCCTGCATCCCGGGCAAACGGCGCTGCCGTTTTGGGAGCGGGACAAGGTCGCCCCGCGAAACAGCAAGCGGGGGCAGGCCGGCGAGAGCCGCGTCCTGACTACAACCGCAACAGAAAGGATTCCCGCTGCCACACCCATGGTGTGGCGGTAAGGGGCGAACCGGTGGGGTAAGAGCCCACCAGCGGTCGTGGTGACACGGCCGGCTAGGCGAGCGTGCGACTGGGAGCAAGGCGAGTGGGCCGGGATGCTGGCTCTGTCCAGGGTTCTCGGTCTCGTCGCAGCGGCGACGATAAGGTCGGGTAACACCCGGCAAGTCAGAAGCCGCCATCCCCACATGGGGATGAGACAGATGGCGGCGACCTGTCCCGAGGGACAGGTACAGAATCGGGGGTATGATCCCATCAGATCCGCGCAAGGGACGCCGACGTGGCGGAATTGGCAGACGCGACAGACTTAGGATCTGTTACCCTCCGGGGTGTGGAGGTTCAAATCCTCTCGTCGGCACTGTTGAACCTGGATTGTGGATGGACAGGCAGTGGATAAGGAGCGAGTCTGAAATCGTAGGTCGGGAATTCTCACGGGCCCGTGGCCTAGCGGGAAGGCGCCTGCTTTGCACGCAGGAGATCGCCGGTTCGAATCCGGCCGGGTCCACCAACGGAATCTTCTCGGTCGTGAAGGGCAGCGATAGTCCATCGCTGCCCTTCGCTCTACCCCGCGGATATCAAGGGCGGGGCGCGCTGTGCCCCACCTGTGCTCGCGGTTTCGTCCCGAGAAGATCAAGAGCAGTAGGGGCAGAGATCGGGCAGCGGTTCGCTGTGGTCTCTGAAAGGGAGGGCTGATGGCCACGAACTCTCCGCCACGGTCGGCCCTATTCACGGGGCTGATCCAGGATGAGAACGGTAATCCCGTAGATGCCGTATTGGTAGGCGATGCGCCATGCTATGTCGTCGAGGATGCCGGGTTCCGGCGCCACGTAGAGTCGGAAGTCGTCGACCGGCAGGTCATTGAACTTCTCCGCGAGCAGTTTATGGCGCACAGGGAGCTCGCCACTGATGCGATGCTTCAGTTGCTGGGCAAGGATGACCTCTTCACGAAGGCCATGATCGATGCCTCCATCAAGAACATGGATCAGGTGATCGAACAAGGTTTGCCAGATGGAGCTCGGGCGTGGCTGGGCATGCTGGGCTTTCGCGTGATCATCGATACCCACGGTCAGGTGGTCCAACTGGACATGCCGGAGCAATACGAGTCCTTTGATGAGTAGGTGAGCGAATGAACAAATGGGAATACTGCCTGGTAACCTGCACGCCGATGTCCGGCCTGGATGAGGTGGGCATTCGTCTCTCGTATCAGTTGGCCACCCCGGACGGCGCACAACAACTGGAGATCCACAGCGACGATCCCTCTCCGCTATCGGCCATCGGGCACCTGCTCAACAGCTTGGGTGCCGAGGGCTGGGAATTGGTGGCCTACGACACCACCACCAACCGGGGCGTGTTCAAGCGTCCGATCCCCTGAGCAGGAGAGTCTTAATGCTTCGTGATATACCTTCCCGTGGAAACGAAGAGATCGATCTGTACATGCGCACCTACTATTCTCTGCTGCGCTCCAGTGGTGATATCCTCGTTCGCTCCCTGGAGGAGACGCATTGCGCCATGAACTCTAGCTTGCACATTGGCGCCGACGAGCTTACGCCCGACGTCTCGGCGTTTGTCTATAGCGTCATGCGCCTGCCCCAGTGCATGCCCCAGGTGCGCGTTCTCCTGATGGGCCAGTCGGATGAGGTCTTTAACCGGAGGGGCTACCGCGACGTGGAAAAGTGGCAGTCCGTGACGGCCCACTCGCGCCGGCGAAAGATGTTCTTTGATGGAGATGGCACGCTGGCAGCGTTCATCGCCAGCGTCTCGGACATCGACGATCTGATCCCCATGCTGGTTGCCTACCAGCTCGAGTGGAACAAGCTCCACGACAGGCTGGTGGATACGCCCACGGTCGCTCGCATTGAAGCGCACGTGTCGGGCCGGCAGCCGCTGTCGCCGGATGAGGTGGGAGACGTGACCAAGGCGCTGGGCGTCTCATCCGATGACTTTGTCAAGCTCCAGGCTGCCTGGGGACCGGCCCTGTGGCCCAACCTGCTGGAGATCGGGCGCAGGCGAAAGGACATGTCGATCCGGCTCCTGGCTGGCTCGCTGACCGACTATCGACGCGCGACAGATGGCTGGTGGTACACAGTTTCCCGTGAGGTAGATCTCTATCTCAAGAGTGATCTCTTTTACCGGCCCGTCTACTTTGTCTCGTCCAACACGCACAGCCTCGTGAACCTGTTGGGTGGCTATGCCCGTTCGATCGAACCGGAGCTGGCGGCGTTTCTGAAGCGGACGAATCCAGAGAATCTCTGGCACCAGTACCAGCGCATCAAGGAGGGGAACGACGGCGAGCAGCTCAACGATCTGCTCTACTATGCGCTGGGCAAGTACCTGCGCGACGGCAGCGCGGAAGAGCTGGCAGATAAGCAGGCAACCATGCATCGCTTTCATCGAGATCGGGGCATCTTCCACGTCGAGAATCCTCTCTACCTGGACGTGGCTGCCCAGGTCATCGAGCTCAAGTCCCTTCGATCTGATGGTCTCGACCCTCGCGTGGAGGTGGAGGGATTTGAGGCGCTTGTTGCAAGCAACGCGGTCATCTTTAATGTCGACTACCCGCTGGGCATGGCGGCCTACCATATCTTTACCCAGGTCGCGGCCAACCTCGGCGAGCTGCAAGGGGTCTATGTGATGGGCAAGGCCGCCACGCTCAACGGTCAGGTGGGCGATGTGATGATCCCCAACGTGGTCTATGACGAGCATTCGCAGAACACCTTCCTGTTCCGGAATTGCTTCCTCGCCGCCGATATCTCGCCCTATCTTGCCCGTGGCAGCGTCTTTGACAACCAGAAAACGGTGACGGTGCGCGGGACCTTTCTCCAGAACAGAGATTTCGTCGAAGTCTTTTACAAGGAAGGATACACCGATATCGAGATGGAGGCAGGGCCCTATCTCAGCGGGCTGTATGAGAATATTTACCCCCAGCGCTATCCAAAGAACGAGATTGTGAACCTGTTCATCAACGCGCCCTATGACATCGGCCTGATCCACTATGCCTCTGATACGCCCTACAGCCGGCGCCACACGCTACTGTCCAAGAGCCTGTCCTACTTTGGCGTGGAGGCCACCTATGCGGCATCGATTGCCATCCTGCTGCGGATCCTGCGCCAGGAGGTAGAGCAATTGAAGGCGCGATCGCAAGGGAGATAGCGTGCGCTGCGGCGTTTTCGATGATCCCAGCCGCGAGTATGTCAGTACTTGCCCTGACACCCCGGGGCAAACAGATTTGGATTCGAGTAGCGAGCGGAGGCATCCTGAGCCAGCCGAAGGAGCCTGAGCGAGCGTCAGCACTCCGATGAGGGCACATGCGATCACTTTATCCTGACATCGCGCTGCCGTGGCTCAATTGCCTGGGCAGCGAGGCATTCTTTGGCCTTATCTAAACTACAACGGACGGCTAGTGAGATGATTGATCCACAGGACAGGCAGGAAGCGAGGCAGGGTATGCCCATACCCCTGCGCCAGGTGCGCTCGGTGGTGGCGCTGACCGGAGCGGGTGTCTCGGCGGAGAGCGGGGTGCCCACCTTCCGGGGCAAAGATGGTTTGTGGCGCACCTATCGGGCCGAGGAGCTGGCGACACCACAGGCCTTCCAACGCGATCCACAGCTGGTATGGGAATGGTATCA
>JBFFCR010000120.1:0-9935 GCA_041559855.1 Anaerolineae bacterium
CCGTGGCGGGCGAGAATCTGCTTGAGGTGGGGATACTCCTCCTCCAGATCCAACGTCACCGACTCGAAACCATGGCGAGCAACCGTCAGACGGGCCGAATAGCGCATGATGTTGTAGAAAAACATCTTGCAATCGTCAGGGCGCGGCTCGATGAGGATTATGTCCACTTTGGGGTGTTGGCGGCGCAGTTGCTTGATATGATAGTGCAAGCCAGAGTGCATCATGATGCGCATCATCTGCGAGGCAATGAATTGCGCCCCCTTCTTGCTCAGATGTCCCCCGTCAGGTCCAAGGAACGGAATGCCGTCAAGGCTGGTGTTGTCGTACGGCACGAGCGGATTGATGCAGATGACGAGATTGGCGCCCTGCTCAATGGCAACATCGAGGCTGGCATTCCCCCGCAACCCGCCATCGACACAGTCTCTGTCGCCAACACGAACCGGATTGTAGAGCAGGGGCAGGGCTGACGAGGCAGCAGCAGCCAGCGAGATCGGTACATCCTCCAGATGGTTCCGACCAAAGATCACCCTGTCACCAGTGTCCAGATCGGTAGCCACGACATACAGGTCACGCTCCAGATCCCGAAAGCTGTTGCAGAGGTCAAGCTCACCCAGTACACGGTGGAGATATCGCTCCAACGCCAGGATGTCGTACATGCCGGAGGGGATGGACTCGGTGAGGGACCAAACCAGATCAAAGATGGTCATGTCGTTCAGGTGGCGCAGGTAGTGAGACCAGGCCCCCAGGAGAACACGGGGCAATCCCATCGTGCGGCGCAGGAACTCGTGACCGTTGATTTGGAAGATGTGGTCTCGTTCTAGGGCGCGGATCTCTGGATGGGAGCCATCAAAGACCCGCAACATGGTCTCGGGGCTCAGGCCATTGGCCAGACAGGAAGCCACAAGCGCGCCCGCACTGGTCCCCACGTAGATGTCCAGATCGTTGACCGTGCGGTCGACCAGCAGGTCGTCAATGGCCCGCAGCGCTCCGATTTCATAGACCGCGCCGGTCAACCCGCCGCCCGCCAGCACAAGGGCTACCTTGCTCTGCGCTTCGCTCATACTCAATCAGCACCCAAGGTCAACGGGAGTGGAAAAGCCACCTCCGTTGGCGGCTGTGGTGGGCACATACCGGCGGACGAGCCGCACCAGGCGCTCCAGGGAGAAGGGCTTTTGCAGGTAGTGCCGGATGGCAGGATGCGAGGACATTCCCTCAAGTGCCACCGCCCCATAGGCACTCATCATGATGACCGGGGTACCCGGGTCGATGAGCCGAATCGCCTCGGCGAGCTGCAAGCCATCCATGTCGGGCAGCAGCAGATCCACAACTGCCAGGGCAAAGGAGGTGTCCCGGATTCTATCGAGGGCCTCGGACATATTCCCGGCCATCTGGACCTTGTACTTTTCCTCGGCGAGTGTCTGCTGGAGTACCTTGCAGATGCCAGGCTCATCATCTACGATCAGGATCTGATTCGCCAAAGTATACCCCCCGTCAGCCAGGTTTCGTGGCATGCTGGGTCAGAATGCGGCACGCTGGGCCGCCAGGGGCATCGCCAGCAGGGCGAGAGGCCCCCACTGAAGCATTGTGGATCCATTGTAGCAGGCAATGAGAGCATCGTCAAGTCGCAGAAAAGGATCAACGGAGCGCTTCAAGCTCTTTGCTCCTCTGGCAAAAGGCGTGGCTGTGTGCTATACTCTGACCATGCGAAAGAGTGGCGTGATCTACGTCAAGACGTGTGCGGGGTGCCAGAGCATGGAAGGCAAGGTCATCTTGAAAGCGGGTCGCGAGAAGCCGGTCCGCAACCGGCATCCCTGGGTCTTTTCCGGGGCGATCGGGCGGGTCGAGGGAAGGGTGGAGGACGGTGACCTGGTCCGCGTGACCGACAGCCGCGGCGGGTACCTGGCGACCGGCTACCTCAACCGCCGCTCCCAAATCGCTGTACGGCTGCTCACATGGGATCCTGACGAAGAGGTGGACAGCGACTTCTGGCGCGCTCGCCTGGCCCGGGCCAGACAGGGACGCACTCCCCTGGAACAGGACCCCGCGACGGATGCTTATAGGTTGGTCCACGCCGAGGCTGATGGCCTGCCAGGGCTGGTGGTGGATCGCTACGGGGACTGGCTGGTGGTTCAGTGCTTGACCCTGGGCATGGCGCAGCGCCGCGACGAGCTCCTCTCCATCCTTGCAGATCCCGCTAGCACGCCATCGCCTCCGGCGGGCATCTATGCCCGCGACGATGCCAACGTGCGCAAGAAGGAAGGGCTATCGCTGGAGACCGGCCTGCTGTGGGGCGCGGAGCCGCCAGCGTCACTTGAGATCCTCGAACAGGGCCGGCGGTTTCTCGTCGACCTGCGCACGGGGCACAAGACCGGCTTCTACCTCGACCAGAGGGACAACCGGCTGAAAGCATCGGACTACAGCGCCGGTGCAGACGTACTCAACGTCTTTGCCTACTCGGGTGGCTTTGGCGTATACGCAGTCCAGGCAGGGGCCCGGTCGGTGGTCAACGTGGACACCTCAACCGATGCCTTGTCGTTGGCGGAAAGGAACCTGGCGCTGAACGGCTGTGAACCGCAGGAATTGGTGGTAGGTGATGCGTTTCAGGTTCTCCGTGACTATCGTGATCGAGGGCGCAGCTTTGATCTGGTGATCCTCGACCCCCCGAAATTCGCCACGTCGCAGTCCCAAGTCAGGGATGCCAGCCGGGGCTACAAGGACATCAACCTGCTGGCCCTCCAATTGCTGCGCCCGGGCGGGCACCTGGTCACCTTCTCGTGCTCTGGCCTTGTGAGCGCCGATCTCTTCCAAAAGATCGTCTTTGGCGCCAGTGTGGACGCTGGACGCGACGTCCAGATCCTCGAGTGGCTGGCCCAGGGATCAGATCACCCCGTTCTGCTCACATTTCCTGAATCGGCCTATCTGAAGGGGTTGATCTGCCGCGTCTGGTGAAGCGAGCCCTGTTCTGCCTCTGATCTGTTCGCGCCTTCACACGGAAGGGAGAGCGCCCGAGTTCTGCCAGGGGGCTCGTCACTTGCTGATGCGGAAGCGACAGGCGGGGGCACCGAGTGCGATACAATCCACTTCCTCTACCAGGTGCTTTTGCCCCATCGCCCACTCGACCGTCTCGGACACAGCAGCAGCCGGGCTGTGGCAGACTGGTCTGGCGATTGGCCTATTCTCAGCAACGGCCCGCCGTGCGATCTCGGCGCAGTAGGGGCAGTTGGGCATCTCGATGAAGAAGGCGTTCTCGGCCTCGTGGACATGATGAGGCGTACCGTACAGATCCTCCCCCTGCTCTGCCAGTTTCTCCAGGACGAGACGCAGTCGCCGGTTGGAGGGCACCAGCTTCAGAGCCGTGCCAGCAACAGCGAATCGGGCAGGGCGTTGCCGCCGCATCTCAATCGCCGCCAGGCGGCCTCCTCGTTGAAAGATGGGACGCGACCCACTTGCGCCAAAGATCTCGTACATGTTGGCCAACACACCGGAATACTGGCCTATCGTAATGCTGGGCGAGTCATCCATAGGCGGGATCTGGTCGACATAGCCGTCCAAACCAACTTGTCGCAAGAGCATAATCAGACTGCGACGGCCTGTCATTTCCTCGACTTGAGTCAGCAGGATGCTCAGCACTACTGAGGGGATGCGCCTTTCTTCCATGCTCACCTCCGCTCGCTCCCAGTCTGGAGTTGATCACATTATATCATAGATCGCGTAATTTGTCTCTGCACAGTACCAAAAACCAGGCGGATGTGGTATAATCTGACCTGACAGAGCGCGCGGGACCGAGAGGCCAGCCTGCATCTCTTGACGGTGCGGGTTTCCTTGCCGCCCCGCGCTGGCGTCCGGGCCAGGCCGGAACTGCATACTGGCTTTCTCCAGGAAAAGGAGGGACCCATGCTTGATCTGCACAGTGCCATGCAATCGATCTTGAGCCAGCCGACACCCGAAACCCTGATCGGGCTTCAGGGAGCCCTCCTGGTTACTGGCGAGGAAGGCGAGGTCCGGGAGCGGGCTTTGGAGGTCACGGGGCAGTTTTTCCACTATCTGAGCGACCTGAAGAGCAAGCTCGCCGCCCGGAGCTATAGTGAGTTAGCGTCGATGCTCGACATCGGCGCCGTGGGAGCGGTTGCACTGGGGAACATTTTCACCGGTGAGCCGGAATCGCTCTGGCGCCGGCTATTCGTCGGCGGCCTTGCGGAAGGGCTGATGGTGGCCGCCAGCAGGCAATACGTGAAGGGATGGGGCGCAGAGACTGGGGTGGTCCATAGCCAAGCTGCCTGGGCCCTGACCGGGGCTCTGTGGCGTGTCTCCAGTGAGATGCAACCTGAGCTGCCGCATGAACAGCGGTGGGAGGCCATCCAGGCGCTGCTGGCACCGGCACACGATCCCGATGTTCCAGCACCCGAAAAGGCCGTGCTGCTGGGCCGCATCTTTCAGATCCTCCTGGTCACGTACCTCGCCCGCCTGTCGCCTGGATATTGACGCGAGTGCATCCAGGGCGAGCGTCCTGATTCTTGGCTTTGACGAGTCTCAAGGGAGAGGCAAGCATGGAGCAGCAACCTGCCCGCGTTCTCCGGCTGGCCGGGATCATCGAGACCACGGCCGTATCGGTCGTTCTCTACCAGGCCTTACGAGTTCTCTTTTCGGTCTTGTTTGGCGCGATCTATGACGCGCTGTTCGCCGGAACCACCCCCATGACCGGTGTGGGCCTTATCCTGGTTGCGGTCATCGTGGCCCTACTCGCGCCGCTGGCAGCCCCCCGCCAAACGAGGGCACGTCGATCGATGGCGCTGGCAGGCGGCGTGCTGGTGTTCGTGGCGCGCATCCCCTTGACCCTTGACATCCCTGTGGCACGGCTCGTGGCCTCAATCGTCATCGTGGCCGCAGCCGGGGTGTATCTGACGATTCGCCTGCGAGCCGCGCCGCGAGACGCGGTACGTGCCTTGTTCCTTGCTCTGGTAGCGGACCAGGTCCTCCGCGCGCTGGGCCATACATGGGATGTGACCCTGAGACCGGACTGGTGGCCGTGGCAGGTGGCCGTCTCCGCAATGCTTTGCCTGCTGGCTGCGTCGCTATTCCGCGAGAGCGGGACGGAAGAGACAACCCCGGTCCCCGGGTGGGGCATCAGAACGGGTCTCGCCTGGGGTAGTTGGCTCTTTCTTCAGACTTCGCTGCTCATCTTTCCGAATGCCACGGCCCGGTGGTCCACTGGATCCTACCTGCTGTTCGCCTCCCTGTGGCCCCTCGTGACGCTAGCGGTGTGGATAAGGGACGGGCTGTGGACAGCCCGCCGTGGATGGGTCGACGGGTTGATTCACCTGGTTCTGCTCCTGGCTGGCCTTGCGCTAGGCTATATGGCCAGCGGCCTGCTGGCAGCCGCCGGCCTGGCGTTGGCGCAGGTGGCATCCATGATTCTCCTCTCCTCATGCATTTTGCTGCCAGAGCCGAAACGGAGAGAGCGACTTGGGGCTGGCCTGGCGGCCGGCGGCATTCTGTACCTGATTCTGAGCTTTGCCTATGCATTCACCTTCACCTATGCCTATACGCTGAACCTCTTTAGGGACCTCGGCCTGCCCGTGTTCCTCGTTGCGGGGTTGCTGACCGGTCTTCCAGCGCTGGCACTGCCGGCGGCCAAGAGTGCCCTCCCGCGCCCCTCAAGCACGCGCCTGATCGCTCTCGGGGGTGCCGGTATCGCTCTGGCGGTCGTGATTTTCGCAGCGGCATTTCCGCCCAAGCAAGTCCCGGCACCAACGAGCGAAACCGTGCGCATCGCCACCTACAACATCCACTATGGCTACGACAGCGACTGGCATCTGAGCCTCGAGAAACAGGCGCGGACGATCGAGGAATCGGGAGCAGACGTGGTGATGCTACAAGAGGTGGACACTGGCCGGCCGACGAGCTACATGATCGATAACGCCTTGTGGCTGGCGCGCCGGCTGCGCATGAGGGAGGTCTATCTGCCAACCATGGAACACCTGACCGGCGTTGCCCTCCTTTCGCGCTACCCCATCCTCGACACCGGCACGTTGCTGCTGCCCAGTGAACTGGAGCAAACAGGCATCATCTGGGCGGAGCTGGACATAGATGGGGAATCGCTCAACGCCTTTGCCATCTGGATGGGGCTTGAGCCCGAAGAGCGAGAGCGACAGCTCGACGCGGCAATCCCATTCCTCGACACGCACCCCGGTCCAGCGGCGTTCGGAGGTGATTTCAACTCCAGGCCCGGTTCGCCGGTGTACACCCGCATCGAGGGCGCCGGCTTTGAGGATCCCTTTGTTACCCTGGATCTCGGTTCGCCGCCAAGCGACCCGGCCATCAATCCCACCAAGCGAATCGACTTCTTGTGGCTGCGGGGGCTAACCCCGATCGAGGCACGGGTCGCTGATTCCACCGCTTCAGACCACCGCCTCGTCGTGGTAGAAGCCAGCCTGCCCGGCACCTGGTCCCACCGAGAGAAGGAGTAGCCCGCGCTCATGCCAACGACGACCGGCGGCTTTCGATACGACAGGGTCATCTTTGACGTGGGAGGTACGCTCATCGGCTTTCACGACCACGAGCCATGCCAGCAATTCCTGGCCCACGCCGGTCTGCCCGCGAGCGACGAGGATGCGCGCCGCTTCCACCGTGAGCTACTCGACCACATCGATGCCAAGCGACACCTCGCCCAGGGCAAGGGCGCGCACCCGTCCGAGCTCGACAATTGGTGGCGCTCGATCTTTGCCGATCTCCTGCCCGGAAGGGACGACCTTGTGGAAGAGATGCTCCGCTGGCTGCTCGCCGGGCTCTTTGATCGCCCCTTTGACGATACGATCCCTACCCTACAGGCGCTGGAGCAGATGGGGATGCCGATGGCAGTCATCTCCAATTTCGGGCTGCACCTCCGCGAGCTGTTGGCCCAGCTTGGTCTGCTCCATTTCTTCGATCTTGTCATCGTGTCAGCAGAGGTTAGAGTGGCCAAGCCCGATCCGCGTATCTTTGACCTGTTGGTAGAGAAGGTAGGCCTACCCCGGAAACGGCTGCTCTATGTTGGCGATCACATCGGAGACGATATTGAAGGCGCTCGAGGCGCCGGGCTGGATGCTGTGCTGATCGACCGGCGCAACGAGGAACCGGAGGCCCTGTGCCCGCGCATCAGAAGCCTGCTTGAGCTGAAGAGCTACGTCCGTCCACCCACACATCCCGCCCGTGCCATCGTGTTTGACATGGATGGTGTGGTGCTCGACTCGCCGCCGATGCACCTGCATAGCTGGCAACAGACGCTGGCTCCCCTGGGAGTCGAGCTGACCGCTGCGGACCACTATCCCCTTGAGGGCTTGCCCACAGAGGTCACTGCGCAGCGCTTGACCGAGCAGTTCCTCGGCAAGGCCTGCTCTGAGCGGGAGGCGCGGCAGCTCGCAGATACCAAGCGAGCGCTGTTCCGCGAGATGTTCAACCCCACCTGTGTGCCAGGCATCCCGCCGCTATTGCACGACCTGCAGGGGCGTGGCTACCGGTTGGGTCTGGTCACTGGAAGCGCCCGTAGTGTTGTTGACGAGAGCCTGGCTCCCGCCGGGGTGGCAGATTTCTTCGAGGTCATCGTCACCAGTGACGAGGTCTCGTCGGGCAAGCCCGCCCCAGAACCCTACCGCACTGCCGCAGATCGCCTGGGACTCTCTCCCTCCCAATGTCTGGCTGTCGAGAACGCTCCGCTGGGCATCCGCTCGGCCAAGGCAGCAGGCATGGGATGCGTCGCCCTGCAGACCACTCTCCCGGCTGAGCAGTTGTCCCTCGCCGACAAAGTGTTCCCCAACGTCCAAGCCATGCGCGAGTGGCTGCTAACCCCCTAAACCACAGGACTGCCGCCGTTCTCATTGGAACCTTTACCCGGATGCCAGCGTCTGGAGAGATGTGCGGGCGATACCGCACAATCGAACAATGCGAAACGGAGGCCAACATGCTAAAGAAAGTTTTGTCGATCGGAATTGCCATCGTCCTCGTGCTCATCCTGGGCACAGCAGGCGCATGGCTGTGGGGGCAGACAGGGAGCCGGGCAACGGCTCAGAGCACAGAGCCGCTTGCTGGCTACAATCCAAGTGAGACCATCACCGTCGTGGGCCAGGGGACGACCAGCGTCAGCCCCGACATTGCCAATGTGAGCCTCGGCGTGGACACCACGGCAGCGACCATCAGCGAAGCGGTGGCAGAGAACGAGACCATCATGGCATCGATCTTGGCCGCTCTGGAGGACGCGGGCATCGACGCCAAAGACATCCAGACGATGAACTACAGCATCATCCTCGATCGCTATCCAGAGCAGTACACCCTGGAGAGCTCATCGGGCGAGACCAGCCCTCAGTACCGGGTCTCGAACATGGTGAACGTTACCATCCGTGACCTGGAGAGTGTCGGCGACGTGCTGGATGCCGTCATCGAGGCTGGGGCCAACGATATCTGGGGCATCACTTTTGCCGTCGATGATCCTTCTGCGGCCCGGGATGAGGCTCGCGCCAGCGCCGTCGAGGACGCCCTTGCCCGTGCCGAAGCACTGGCCGAGCTGAACGGCGTCGAGCTGGGCCCGGTCATGTCTGTCAGTGAAGTCATCGGCTCGTCAGCCGTCCAGGTCCCGGTTGCCCTGGAGTCGGCCGCCGCAGGGGGTGGCCCGATCAGCCCTGGGGAGTTGGAGATCACCTATCAGGTGCAGGCGACCTACTTTATCGAGCGGTAGTGTAACCGGATGGCCGGAACTCTGGCCAAGTCATAGAAGAAAGGGCCTGGCTGCGCAGCCAGGCCTTTTCGTGTAAAAGATACCCTGCTCACAGGGGAGCGGGCTAGTCGAGCAGGCCGGCCATATACTCCTGTTTCAGCACCGCCACGTAGGGCAGATTGCGGTACTTCTCGTCAAGGTCCAGGCCATAGCCCAGGACGAACTCGTTGGGTATTTCAAAGCCGACATAGTCCAACGGGACGTCGACAACACGGCGGCTCGGCTTGCTGAGCAGGGTGCAGATGCGCATACTGGATGGCTGCCTGGCCTCAAGGGTGCGCAGCAGGTAGTCCATCGTCCGGCCGCTGTCAACGATGTCCTCGATGATCAGCACGTCCCGTCCGCCGATGTCTGCCTTTAGGTCCAAGATCAGGCGCACCGCACCGGTGCTCTCTCTCTGTCCGACGCCATAGCTAGAGATGGCCAAAAAGTCAATCTCGTGGGGAATGGTGATGTGGCGCATCAGATCGGTAAGAAAGGCAACACCGCCCTTGAGCACACAGATCAGGATCAAGTCACCCTTCTCATAGTCTGCCGAAATGGCCTGCCCCAGTTCCCGGACCCGCGCCTGCAAAGCTTCCTCACCCACTAGAACTCGATCGATTAGCTCCATCGTCATGACTGGCTCTCTGCTCCTCCCGTCCTCGTGATGGTAGCAGTATAGCATACTGAAAAGTGAGCAGCAAATCAGTACCGAGCCTTTTGACAGAGGGTAGGTAAACTGCTATAGTTGAAGGCACCTGGCGCAGAAGCAGGGAGAGATGGAGACCGCTATGGCAGAACACACAGGACGAGAGTGTCTGAGCCGCGTGGCTGGTTCGCTGCCGATCGTGCGTGTGCTGTCTGCAGCAGGCGTAGGCCCTCGTAGCAGGTGCGAGGGGATGGTACGAGGCGGCAGAGTGGCAATTAACGGACGCCTGGTTCACGACCCAGGGACTCGTGCCGACCCGTTCCGCGACCAGATCGCGCTGGACGAACGCGCCCTCCCGCTGGACAACGCCTGCCGCTACCTGGTGCTGAACAAGCCCTATGGCGTGCTCTGTGCATTCACCGATCCCGAGGAACGTCCCACCCTTGCTGACTTGTTGGACGTGCCCGATGTCTATGCTGCGGGCCGCCTGGACCTCGACAGCGAAGGCCTACTTTTGCTCACCAGCGACGGGTGGTTGATCCACCGCCTCAGCCATCC
>JBFFCR010000121.1:0-9904 GCA_041559855.1 Anaerolineae bacterium
ACGCTGTTCCCGGCCGCAGCGTCCGGCACCGGGGCTGGCGGCGCATCGGTGGTCGAAATCGTCACGGCGCTGTCCGGATCGCTGAAGGTGAGGAAGCCGATGGCGAGCCCGTCGCCGTCAGTTCCAGCCGGCAGACCACTCTCAAAGTCATCGACGATCTCCACCGGGACATCCTCTGCTGCTGCCATGGGAATCGCTGGGCAGGGCATCGCTGCCAGGTTGAGCAGCATGCCCGCAATGAAGACCAGGCTCGCTATCAATCTTCGAACCCTCATGTTACTACCTCCCTGTCTCAGTGCTAGTGTATTGCGGTCACAGAGGTGGATGCTGTCCCAAGTGACCTCTCATGGCAAACCGTACCCCAACGGGTACAGGGCCTCGTCTCCCTCGCGGTGAGGGACTTGTTCCATACTTCTGGGCCAAGCATACGGCAATCTGCCGGTGAAGGGATAGTCTCCAAAGAGCACGTCGGCCACTCCTACGCCTTCTGTACCTGGAAGCCAGGCCGCCACCCAGGCATCGGCGAACGGCAACTGATCGGTGATGATCATTGGACGTCCGGACAGCAGGATGACCACAAGTCTCTTGCTGTGCTCCCGCATGCCCTCAATCAGCTGGACGTCAGCGGTTGATAGTCCTAGATCTTTTCTATCGCCGACACCCTCGGCGTAGGGATTCTCCCCCACGACGACGATCCCGACGTCAGCCAGCCCGTCGAACTCTCCCGAGGGTTCGTATTCCACCCTGGTGCCCGCACCAGCCAGCGCCCGTATGCCCTCGAGAATCGTCGTTCCCGGTTGAAGGCTTACGTTGGTTCCCTGCCAGGTGACCGTCCAGCCGCCGCATTGTGAACCGGTCGAGTCGGCCTTGGAACCGGCGACATACAACAGCTCGAGATCCCTCGATATGGGCATCGTATCTCCCTCGTCTTTCAGCAGAACCAGTGATTCGCGCACAGCCTGTCTGGCCAATTGGCGGTGGGCGTCAGAGCCGATCGTCTCCTGCAGCCCGGGATCCCCATAGGGCCGATCAAACAAACCGAGGGCGAACTTGACCCGGAGAATGCGCCCGACAGCATCATCGACTCGCGCCGGTAGAATGTCGCCGTTCTCGACCGCACGTCGCAGCTGGTTGAGCAAACCTCTAAAGTCCGACGAGATCATGATCATGTCCACGCCAGCATTGACCGCCGTAACCACTGATTCGTAGTAGTCGTCGCTCAGCTGCTGCACAGCGTTCAGGTCTGAGATGATCAAACCGGGAAAACCCAGCTCACCCTTTAGCACATCTGTCAGCCAATAGGAACTTGCATGCATTTTGATCCCATTCAAGCTGCTGTAAGACGGCATGATGCTCAAGGCACCCTGGGAGACGGCTTGCTGGTACGGCAGTAGGAAGAGGCTGCGCACGTCCGCCTCATCGATGGTCCTGTCACCCTGATCAAGCCGGTAGTCACCGGTCTTGGAACTGCCCCACTCTGTGCCCCCGTCACCGAGGAAATGCTTGGGTGTCGCCAGCGTGTAGATCGTCTGCCCCGGCGCAGGGTCGAAGCCTTGGGGCAAGGATTGCAGCCCAAGCAGGTAGGCCGTGGCCAGCTCGCTGGCGATGGCGATATCCTCACTGTAGGTCTCGTAGGTGCGACCCCAGCGGATGTCCTGGGCAGAGACAACGACCGGGGCAAAGTTCCAGGGGATTCCTGTCGCCAGGATTTCCCTTGCGGTTGCCTCGCCGATACGCCGCACTAAATCAGGATTGCGGCTTGCCCCCAGCCCGATCTGATGGGGAAAGATCGTCGCCCCGACCATGTTGCCATGGCCATGAACAGCGTCAACACCGTAGAGTAGGGGGATCCCCAACCTGGTTTCGAGGGCTTCCGCCTGGAAGCCGTTGACCATCTCCAGCCAGCTGGCAGGGGTGTTGTCAGCTGGAAACCCGCCTCCTGCGCTCAAGACCGAACCGATGAAATACTCCTTCACCTCAGCGGGTCGTATCCCATCCTTGCTGATCTGCACCATCTGGCCGATCTTTTCGTCGGAGGTCATGTGAGCCAGCAGATTCCGTACGCGTTCGGTGCTCGGCAGCCTTGTGTATTGGTAGGCGTGCATTTCTCTCCGTAGTCATCTAGCTGACTCCTCTTTCCCCGCCCCCTGTCCCCCTCATTGGCAGCGAGGGGAACAGGGTTTGGGGTGCAAAGAGGAGGGAAAATGAAGCGCGATCGACCATCAGCGACAATGTGCCCGCTGCGTGAGAATCAGGATCAAGAAGCAAGTGAGATACGCCTGCGTCCTGCGTTGGATCATCGGTAGTCCCGAGTACTCCACTCAAACCGATGAAAGCCCTTGGACCCGCACCCAATCGACATACACCCTGCCTTGTCCGAGCCGGATCCTCTCCACCGTGTTCTGCGGTAATCCGTAGTAGGGTTCTGTGATCCCATGGGTCTTGAAGGGGTATGTACCTCCAAGGGCAAGGTTCAGGACCAGGTACTTTTCATCATCGAATACCCACGGGCCGTGGAAAACGACCATGGGGCGCGTCAAGCGGTAGACGATCCTGCCATCCACCTTGAACACCATTTCGTCCGGCAGCCAATCGACGCTGTACACATGCCATGAGGTCGCTGGGTACTGTTCATCAAAGTAGTACCGGTTGACGAGTGCCGATTCTCCGCAATACTCGGGGCCGTGGGCAGCAGCACTGACCCAGGCCGGATCGCCAACATTTTCCATGATGTCGATCTCGCCGGACTGGGGCCATAGTCCATCCCCAATCGCCCAGAAGGCCGGCCAGAACCCGACTCCATCTGGAAGCTTCATCCGTGCAGCGGCCTGTCCAAACCGAAAGGAGAACCTCCCACGTGTATCGATCCTGCCCGACACAAAGTCGAAGGTCTGGCCGTCAACTGTGTGAAATCCAGGCTCGCGGTGGGCCGTCAAGACAAGGGCGCCGGAGGCCGAACCCTCAATCTCCCCGGATGCAGCAAAGGAGATCGTGCGCTTATCATCGATATAGGCCTGCAGCTCACGGTTATATACCTTGCCAGTCGTGACCACGTTCCACTTCGATCGGTCAAGTTCGCCAGCGCTGAAATCATCAAAGAACAGGAACGCATCCGCATCCGATTCCTGATCGGACGACGTCGAATTCATCACCTCCATCCTACTCAGAGACAGGTTGGTACACGCGCACATAATCGACGTAGTAGTTGGCGGGAAATTGGGTGTCCAGCCCGATCGGCCCAGGGAAGGTGCCGCCGATGGCCAGATTCAGGATCAGGTAGAAGGGTTTATCAAAGACCCATTCACGGTCCCCGACCACCTCCCGCTCCGCCGTGAAATAGGGTTCACCATCGAAGAACCAGGTGATCCCTTCGTAATTCCACTCGATGGCGTAGGTGTGGAACTCGTCAGCGATATCGAAATCCTGGTGTACCCAGCGTCCTATCCCCACCGCACCTGCGTAACCCGGCCCATGGATAGTGCCCAGGATAAGCTTGGGGTCCCGGCCGATGTACTCCATGATGTCGACCTCCCCAACGAACGGCCAGTTGCTTGTGTACACCCCGTCCTCATCGAAGTGAGGCTCATAGTCATGTCCGAGCATCCAGAATGCCGGCCAGAGTCCCGCACCCGGGGGGACTTTGGTGCGAGCTTCGATATAGCCATACTGGAATTCCTGGAGATCCTGGCTGAATAGCTTGGCTGACGTGTAGTAGTTGGATTCATATTTCTCGAACCGCGCTTCAATCACTAGGAGGCCATTTTCTACGCGCGCATTTTCGGGTCGGTCGTTGTAATACTGGGCTTCGCCATTTCCGAATCCCCAACCGCCGATTTCGAACTGCCAGTTCTCTCGATTGATGGTGTCGCCGTCGAACTCATCGTGCCAGACCAATTCCCAGCCTTCGCGCTCCATGGGCGGAATAGGCTCGGGTGCCGCGATCGGTGTTGACGTCGGCACCGACGTAGGCCCTGGCGTGGGTGTGAAGGTCGGGGTACTTGTGGGTACCAGTGCCGTGGTTGGGGATGGCTCAGGGGTTCCCTGACAGGCCACGAGCGAAACAGCCAAGCATATGAGGACAAAGATCAGGGTTCGTTGCTTCATCTCTTTCCTTCCACTCTTACATCTAACAACTGGTACGTACTATCTCACGTTCCCGCGGCTCTTATCCCTTCACCGAACCTGCCGTCAGGCCAGAGATGATGTAACGCTGCAAGAAGATATAGAGAATCACCATTGGAATTGTCAGGAGCATGACCGCCGCGGCAAGGAGCGGCCAATTGGAGCCATAGACTCCCTGGAAGTTCAGCAATCCACGCGTCACAGGATAAAGCTTCTGGTTCGGCAGGTAGATCGTGGCCATGATCAGCTCGTTCCAAATGCCGATGGCATGGATCACGACGACCGTCGCGATCGCCGGTTTGGCGAGCGGCAAGACGACCTGGATCACAAAGCGGAAGTAGCTGGCGCCGTCGATTGCGGCGGCTTCATCCAGTTCTCTGGGGATCGTCTTGATATAGTTCACCATGATGATCATCGCAATCGGATTGACCAAAAACAGGAGGATGTATCCAATCCGGGTATTGTATAGGCCAATGTTCAGGATCAGCTGAAACTGGGGGATCAACGCAGGCGGCAGGAAGAGGGCGATGACAAAGAGTATCAGCAGGAAATTGGCTCCTCGCACATAGCCGCGGGCGAGCGGGAAAGCGACAAAGATCGCGCTAAGGACAAAGATCGTCGTCCCTACAACGGTGTATATGCCCGAATTCAAGAGATACTGGGGGAAATTGGCCTTCTCCCAGGCGTCGGCAAAATTCTGAAACTCCAAGCTGCTCGCCAATGTGGTTGGATTCCTCATGAACTGCGGAAGCGCACTCAAGGACGTATTGACCAGCATGAACAGCGGACCCAGAAAAGCCAGCGAAACAAGGAGCAGTATGAGGTAGGTGCCGATGTGATAGCGACCGAGCCTTCGAAGGAAGGAAACTGACGGCTTGGCTCCAGTAGGATCTTTATGGATTGTCATATCATCACCTCATCCCAGGAGACGGCGTTCACGCCGTGCCACCAGATATTGTGTGGTCATTCCAATAATGAGCACCAGGATAAAGAGCACAATCGACGCAGCGGCGGCGTAGCCCTGCCGGAAGGCCTGCGCCCCGCCCCGGTTGGTTGCGCCAAAGGCTTCACCGTATATTTTGTAGTTGAGCACCAGGGCGCCTGGCCGGTAGCCGATCATGACCAAGAGCAACTGCCATGCCTGAAGCGAACCGATGATGTTGAGAACCAGGTTGGTGTTCACGCTCGGGGTGAGCAGCGGCCATGTCACGTTGCGAAAGACTTGCCAGCGGTTTGCCCCGTCAATCTCCGCCGCTTCGAACAGCTCTTGTGGGATCGTCTGCAAGCCCGAGATGAATATCACCATAGTGATGCCTACATTGGCCCAGATCTGGACCACAATAACCCAGTTGAATGCTCCTGTACCTCCAAGCAGCTCCGATTGCAGACCGAGCACGCTAAGGATCTGCTGTACCGGCCCGTCGAGTGGATAAAGGAAAAGCCTCCACATCAAGCCCTGGATCGTGACTCCCAGGATGACCGGCAGGAAAAAGAGCACGCGGAAGAGATTGGCGCCCCGGATGCGCTGGTTGAGCAGCATTGCCAGAACCAATCCGAATGTAAACTGGACGGTCGTTACCCAGAACGAGAACTTGAACGTGTTCAGCATGACTTCGAGATTATCACGGGCAGCCGTGCCCAGGATCAGAAACTCCTTGTAATTCTGGAGGCCGACCCAATTGATGGGCATGCCCCTGATGCCCGTCGCGTCGGTGAACGAGTAGACCGCGGTGGCAAGCGACGGACCAAGGGAGATGAGAAAATAGAAGAGCATTCCTGGGAGAAGGAACAGGACCGGCGTCCAGCTCATTCCTCCCTTCCTGCCAAACGGACTGTTCATAGCCCACCTCCTAAGAGATTCGAGTCCGGGCTGGCCTCCCGCTGGGGCGGACTGCCAGCCCGGTAGCAGTCAAGAACGACTTAGGGCTTTAGCCCAACGGCCTCCAGGCCGGCATCCAGGTCGGCTTGTGCCTGGTCGGCAAGGGCAGCCGGGTCATCCCACTCGCCGAAAGGCTGGAAGTAGGAAGCCCAGGGATTGGCCCACTGGCCGGTGCCTGTTGGCGCGACCCAGTACTGCTCGTAGCCTACGCGGAAATTGGCCAGGTAGGGAGCCAGCTCTGCACCCAGGGTCCCCGCCAGCGTGATATCAGGCTGGGTGGGTATGAACTCAACGGCATCGATGAAGGCCTGGTAGTTGGCCGGCTCGGAGAACATCGCCAGGTAGTTCAGGGCAGCTTCTTTGTTGGGGGTGTTGGCGGCGATAGTCCAGCCCATGTCGTACTTGCCGAACATATACTGGTTCTCCGCCGGATCATCACTGCCCGGCCACGGGAAGAGGCCCCACTCGAATTCCGGGCCAGCCTCGTCGATCATGGCGGCGACCCAGGTGCCACCAGGGAACATGGCCACTGCGCCAGAGGCAAAGCGACCGGGAGCGGCGTCGTGCCCGATTCCGCTTGAACCCGATTCCAGCATATCGCGGGCATAGACCTGCATCTTTTCCCACATTTCAAGTGAGCGCTCATTGTTCCAGGTGATGGTGCCTTCCCACAAACCCTGAACCAGTGCAGCTTGGTCCGGGTAGATGGATCCAATCAGACCGTATGCACCAACAAAGATGGGCCAGCCATCGGCGCCACCGGCGGTCATGCAGGAGATGTCGGCAGCGGCGAAGGTTTCGCAAGCGGCGACGAGCTCGTCCCAGGTGGTCGGGATTTCAACACTGTACTGGGCGAAGAGATCCTTGTTGTAGTATATGCCGCTGTAGCCAACGCGACCGAGGTTGATCTCATACACCTTGCCGTCAAAGGAACCAGCATCGGAGAGTGTCTCAGGATAGTAGTAGTCGAGGAACGGCTGACCGGTCAGGTCCATCACCAAGCCGGCCTCGATCAGCGTCTGCCAGTTGGGCGCAACGACGTCAACCATGTACGGCTGGGCAGCATTTGAGAACATGTTTGCGTCCAACACATCAATGTCATTGGCGGTCAGGCGTGTCTGTGTAATGGTTGGCAGGTCGGCGTGGTTCACCACTGACATATCGATGGTCACGTTCGGATAGGCGGCTTCAAACTGCTCGTTGAAGGTCTCCATGTACTCCACCAAGGGCGGGTGCTGGTGGATCAGAACGCGCAGCGTAACTGGCTCAGCCTCCACTGCGGGCTCGGTCGGCTGGGCGGCCTCGGTGGCCACAGGTTCGTCGGATGTCTCGACGACTGGCTCATCTGTTTCACCGCAGGCGGAGATCAGCATGGTCGCCACCAACAGTATACTTACGAGAATAAACCACTTGCTCTTCATCTTCTTTCCTCCGTAATTGATAGGGTTGATCTTTGGCCAATGGCCAGGACAATCTGTGAAACACTCCTACATCTCCTTGCCGATGTCACTCACCTCCTCTCATGTCTATCCTGCACCGCCTGTAGGATCGGTCCCGCAGGCGAGCAAAAGAGCAAACCACGGCACCTATACGTCGATTCGCAGCCTTCATGCCTCTGCCCGCGCATACGCATCAATCAACCAACCCGGAGCCGCAGGAGGCTCGGATCACGAGCTCCGTGGGCAGGATGATGCGCCGGGGAGCTTCTGACCCGTTTCGCAGTATGTCAATGAGCATCTCCACGGCCAACACCCCTGCTCGCCGGATCGGCTGCCGGACGGTGGTAAGCGGGGGATTGGCCGTCCCTGCCTGGGGCATATCGTCAAAACCCACGATGGCGACCTCTTCCGGTACGCGCTTGCCGGCCTGGCGCAGGGCCCGCAGTGCCCCAAGGGCCATACTATCCGAGGCCACAAAGATTGCATCCGGTTCCAGCGGCAGCAAGCGCAACGTGGCCTCGTAGCTGCTGGTCTCTGTAAAATCTCCCCGAGCCATGAGGGATTCATTAATGTGGACCCCTCTCTGCCGCAGAGCTTTCAGATAGCCTTGCTTTCGATCCTCGGCAGCCAGGCTGCTGGATGGTCCGGTGATGAGGGCGATACGCTGGCGACCCAGACGCAGCAGGTGGTTGACCGCTGTGTAGGCCCCGGCCTCATTGTCGACTTCCACAAAGCTGACCCGCGGATCCTCGTGCCGGCCATGCACGACAAAGGGAATCTGGTTGGCAAGAAGCTCAGGGATCAAGGGATCGCCGGTACGGGTGGCGGTAACAACGAAGCCGTCGAGCAACCGGCTGTGCGAGATGCGGTCATGAAGCTTCCTCTCCTCTTCCTCAGAGTGAAAGAGAAAGAGGGAAAGCGTATAGTCGCGGGAGTTGCAGCCTTCCGATATGCCCTGCATGAGACGGGGGAAAAAGGGGTCCTCGAATAGACTGCGGACAGCCAGAGGGATGACCAGACCGATGATCTTGGAACGGCGGCTGGAAAGTGACCGGGCAATCGGGTCAGGCTGAAAACCAGTCTGTGCGATCACTTTCTGCACTTTTTCGCGCAGCTCTGGACTGACGTTGGGGTGGTCATTCAGCACCCGAGAGGTGGTGGAGCGCGAGACGCCAGCCAGTTTCGCTATCTGTCTGATGGTCAGCTTCTCAGTTGACATCAAGCCTCCTGTTGGTCTGTCATCTAGCGCCTATGTGGGACCGGTCCCAACCATGTGAGCAGTATAACACATCGACCGCGCTTTGTCAAGTGCTCAACCCTGTTTGTAGTATAGCAGTTATAATTTGTAAACGGTTGTATACAGCTGAAATGTTGCGAGTGCTGCTCGGGCTGGCAGGCGGCGTCTCGAGGAACTGGGACCGGTTCCAAGGATCTGGTCTTGTGGAGCATTGTTTACAGGCGGTGCTGCCGCACGTCCGGCGCGACTCGCCCCAAACGCGATCCTGCGTCGTGGGCAAGGACCCTCACCCGCGCCTGGAGCCTCTGCATGCAGACCCGGCGTGGTCGTGACCGGCTGGGTGGAGGATGTGCGCCCCTACATCGCCGGGGCAGGGCTGTACGTGATTCCCCTGCGTATCGGGACCGGCATAAGGCTCAAGGTGTTGGGGGCCATGACCATGGGCAAGGCCATCGTCTCGATACTTCGGGGATGCCCGCGTATGCCAAGAACGGCAAGGTCGTCTGCTCTTTTCCAGAGCATGCAAGAGTTCAACAAAAGGTACGCGACGCTTGGCTTCCAGCACGAGGCGAACCTCGACGAAGCTGGTATGTGGCCGGTCGCCTTTGCGCTGAAAGCGCTGACCGCTGCAGAAGAGGCAACCCTCAACGGGTCCGGACCCCGGAGCTACGCTCAGGAATCTCGGCATTCACTGCCAGCACGCTGCACCTGGCGCCTGCCTACCAGGATCAAGAGGCCGGCCAAGATCAACCCCAGGAACGAAAGGCCCACACCCACAGAAAACGCCCTGGGGGCATAGGTAAACCTGACCTCGTGCCGCCCCTCTGGCACGAAAAGGGCTCGATAGGTATAGTTGGCGCGATATAGCTTGACCCGTTCCCCATCCACTTGCACCTGCCAATCCCCCGTGTACAGATCGCTCATCACCAGGAGACCGGCCTGCTCCGTGAGTACATCCAGCACGACGATATCATCCTCATACCTGACAGTGTCTATGGAAAAGCTCGACTCGCTCCTGAGAGACTCTTGTTCGTAGGAAGGCAGGGGCTCTTCCAGGAAAGCTACCTCGGCAGGATCCCACTCTCCGTCAAGCATGCGATCCAGAATGGCCGCTTTGTCCTCGATGACGGCAAAGTGGTACACCATGAAGGCTCTCGGCAGGGCATGCGTGTTCTCGTAAATCGTATAGCCCTCGGTGCTGTAAAGAGGAGCGAATCGAGCGGCGTC
>JBFFCR010000122.1:0-9865 GCA_041559855.1 Anaerolineae bacterium
CCTGTGGCGGCGCGTGTGTGATCAGGATGTCCAGATACCGCCCGTAGCGCAGCCGGTTCAACACCAGGCTAGGCACCAGCTTCCACACCTTCTGCGCCATCTCTCGCTCAGTGTACTGGAAGTAAGGGTTTGCATTGTAGCGCATCGAGCCTTCCAGCCCGGCGATGAGTAGCCCGCGGTACGATACCACCCGCCCGTCGATATTCTCGCAGCCGCCCGGAAATTCCCACTGGTGGGGCGGCAAGTGCTGCTGCCTCACGGCGTTGCCGTGGTTGCCGATGACGTAGAACAGCGGCCCACCCAACATCGTCACGATGAACTCCAAGTAGTAAGCAGGCAGATCCCCACAGCCCAGCACCAGGTCCACATCGGCACCGAGGCGCTTGATCGCCGGGCTGTACAGCAGTTCGTTTACCCTGTCACTGACCGTCAGAATCTTCATCGCAATTTCAGTGCTACTGCCTTGGCCATCTCAGACGCAACAAAAAACCAGCCCTCCCCAATCTCAAGGACCTTTGGCTGGAGAGCTGGCCCGAAAACCGTGTGTTCGGAACGCAAGCAAGCTATCCAGACCAAAGGTCTGGCGGGCAAGGGCAACTAGGGTCGCGGTTGGCTGTTTGTCGGACCACCTGCTGCGCGTTCAAGGCTCAACACCTCTCTAGACTCAATCGTGCGCTCATTATACCCCAAAACCGCGTCGCTGTCAAAAGCGCACGCAGAATTACAAACGGCAACAGGTGGGAAGTACCAAGTGCGAAGGTATGCTATCAGACACAGCTTACAACAACAGATTTACCTTGTCGAGCCGCTTCGTGCTGCCGCATGCTCCCTTGCGGCGGCGCGGGAGGGCCGGATGAGCGAGGAAGATTGGACAGATTGCCACGCGCCTCCAAGGCCCTCAGTGTCACAAGGCGCGCCCGCGCGGGAGTACCGATAGAGAATTGATCTCCCGCCCCTTTCGCGCTATAATGGTATCACCTACCCCGGCGCTGGGGTTGCATCGAGGAGGGCAAGCCGGCCTGTTCTTTTGATACCTTGCTCCGCTGCAGCCTTGCCGGGAAGCATTAGAGACAGGGAGGCTTCATGGACGCTACACCGCAGGCTGCCAGCGGCAGCCCAGACTTTGCAGCCGAAGGGGCGAAAGGGACCAGGCCCGCGTCGAGACCGCGCCACTACCTCTGGAAGCCAGACCTCATTGTCTTTGTCTCCAGTGCGTGCATCATGATCTTGGAACTGGTGGCGGGACGGATCATCGCTCCCCACGTTGGAGTGTCGCTTTACACCTGGACCAGCGTTATCGGCGTGGTGTTGGGGGGCATCAGCTTGGGCAACTATCTGGGCGGATGGCTCGCCGATCGTCGCGCGTCGCAGCGTCTTCTGGGCACCATCTTTCTGCTGGGCGGCCTGTCAGCCGTCGGAATCCTGTCCGTGGACCTATTGGGCGGGATCGTGCCAGGCGATTGGCCCATCGTCGTCAGAATCCTCTTGTACACTACGACTCTTTTCTTTGTCCCCTGCGTAATCCTGGGGATGATTTCGCCCATCGTGGTCAAACTAGCGGTCCGCGATCTGGCCAAGACGGGCCGTACAGTGGGCAGGATCTATGGCGCAGGCAGCCTGGGCAGCATTGTCGGCACCTTTGCGACCGGCTTCCTGCTGATCTCGTGGTTTGGCACCCACGTTATCGTATGGAGTGTAGCGCTGCTACTCCTGGCCCTGGGCTTGGTGTTTCTGTTTGCACGACGCTGGCCATGGATGCTCGTCGCGGCGCTGGTCCTATCTGGAGCGACGCTGCTGGCCAGCCATCAGGGCTGGTTGCGTGGCCCCTGCACTCGCGAGACCAACTACTTTTGCATCACGGTGCGCGAACAGGAGCGAGACGGCGAGCCGGTGCGCGTCTTGACACTGGACCGGTTGGTGCATAGCTACACATCGCTGGACAACCCAACCAAGCTCGTCTACGGCTACGAACAGGTCTACGCCGAGGTTGCGGCTTACCGTGCCCGACAGGATGATCACCTGCGCGCTCTCTTTATCGGCGGTGGAGGGTATACGTTTCCGCGGTACATGGAGGCTATCTATCCGGATAGTGACATCCACGTGCTCGAGATCGATCCTGGCGTCACGCAGGTGGCACACGACCTGCTTGGGCTGGACCGCGACACAAGGGTCGTCACCTACAACGAGGACGCACGCCTCTTCCTGGAACGGGAACCCACTGGAGGCTATGATCTCATCATGGGCGATGCCTTCAACGACTTCTCGGTGCCCTACCACCTGACGACCAAGGAGTTCAACGATCGGGTCCGCACCTGGCTGTACGACGACGGCCTCTATCTCGTCAACATCATCGACGGTCCGCGGGCTGACTTTTTGCGGGCCTATGCCCACACCCTGCGACAAACCTTCCAACATGTTTATGTGGCCCCGACGAGCGATTCCTGGCGACAGGTGTCGCGCAGCACCTTTGTGCTCATCGCCAGTCACACTCCCCTAGACCTCAATGCCCTCCGCACGATAGACGCCGGCGACGGCACTCCGCTCCTGGCACAACAGGTGCTCTCGCAGGATGAGGTCGACGCTCTGCTGGCTGGCGGACGCGTTGTGATGCTGACCGACCGCTACGCGCCGGTGGATCAGATGCTTGCCCCCGTATTCAGGGAAGAGGGACCCAGGTGACAGAGTAGCGGCTCTGGCGTCAGACACTGCATTCGCGGACCACGCGGCTACGGCCCGGGGGAAAAGCCTGAAAGGAAGGCGTGCCGCTGAGACCGTCACCCATCTTCTCAGTATCTTTTTCGTAAATATTCCCTTACCCGTAACTATTCTGGGTTTCTCCCGTCTATTATTTTGGATAGGTGTGCAGTAAACTGCGCACCGGAACCCACTTCGCCCGAGGAACCGAGCTGGGCAGAAGCGGTACTACTGGTCGGTCAGGGGCGTTGCCTTGGGCATGTCCCGGCGCGCGAATATGTCAATTGTCCTTTGCTCGGCCTGTCACACTCAAAGAGGAGGAACCGACAGCGCAGAGAAATCTCTATCCTCGGGTTCGCAGCCCCGCAGTAATCTGTCGCCTCACTCGAGCCACGTCAGTACGATCCGCAGTTGTTGGCGACAATCGATGGAATTCCCATAGCTTGATGAAACTCAAAAGGTGAAGTGTCAAATGCGAATGAACCGCTGTTTACATGCACAACGATCGAGATGGGAGGCTTTGACCAGATGTCTGCTGGGGTTGCTGCTTGCGGGCGTTGTCTGGCTGGTTTGCGATCGGCAGCAAGCCAGGGCAGAGATGCTCCAGCAGTCAGAGGTGGATGAGAACTGCTTGATGTGCCACGGAGACCTTGACTTCTATGCGACCTTTGAGAACGGCGATGTGTTGTCGCTATACGTGGACTCGGCAGAGTATGAACGCTCCGTGCACGGGCCGGCTGGCCTGACCTGTGTTGCCTGCCACACAGACCTGACCCTCTACCCTCATCACGACGAGCAGATGATCTGTGCAGCCTGCCATCCGGAAGAGGGGGGAGAGCCGACGTGCGAGACTGTCCCTTTGAGGGCGAAACTATCTTTTGCAGACCGCAGGGAGTTGGTACTGAGCATCAACGAAGCGTGTCGTTCCTGCCATACGCACGAGTTTGAGGTAGCCGTTGACTGCGCGCACGTCAGGGTCATGGAGGGAGGAAACCGCGAATCTCCTGTGTGTGTGGACTGCCATGGCGGTCATGCTACTGTCCGGTATGCAGAGCAACCACGCCATGAGGCTTCAGAAATGTGCGGCACGTGTCACAAGGCAGTGTACTCGACCTATCGCACAAGCGTGCACGGGGCAGCTCTGGAGGCTGACAGCAACCCTGACGTGCCCACGTGCACCGAATGCCACGGGGTGCACAGCGTGCGCGGCCCACGCGATGAAGTATATCGCAATGACAGCATCGTGATTTGCGGAGACTGTCACGCCAATAAGGAGTTGATGGACAAGTATGACATCTCCACAGAGGTCTTTAACACCTACCTTGACGATTTCCACGGCCGCACAGTGAATCTCTTCCGCGGCCAAAGCGACGCTGGCGAGAGCCACAAGGCCGTCTGTTTCGATTGCCACGGCATCCACAACATCCGCTCGCCGAGCGATTCCCTGTCGACCGTATATCCAGGCAATCTGCAGGATACCTGCCAGCAGTGCCACGAGGATGCATCCATCGAATTCCCGTCCGCCTGGCTCAGCCACTATGTGCCTGAATGGGAACACACACCAGCCCTGGTGGTCGTCAATGTGGCCTATCAGGTACTGATCCCAACGGTGATCGGCGGGTTTGTCGTCTACATCGGCCTTGATGTGAACAGACGCCGGCTGGACAAACGGCGGGCGACCCGGAGGGCGAAAGCCCTTCTCAAGAAGGAATTGGAGGATTACGACTTTGGCGACCACATCGATAGCTAGGGACACCCACACAGACGAAATCTCTGTCGAACAGATCAAGCGGGAGGCACTCGACCGTAGAGTTCGGACCGCCCGCTCTCTCGCGGAGCGCATGCGGGTAGGGCCCGATGGCTCGCGGGTCTTTGTTCGCTTCCAGCCATCCGAGCGACGTGAACACACCGTCCTGATGCTTACCTTCGGCACTCTGGCCATCACCGGCTTGCTTCAGACGTTTAGCTCCCTGCCTCCGGTGGGGCTCCTGATCCAGTTCGTCGGCGGTGTAGACGCCATCCGGGTCATTCACCGCCTGGCAGCCATCATATCGGCCGGACAATCTGTCTTTCACGTCTGGCGGATCCTGGAAACCTGGTTCGTGAAGCGTCAGCGTGGCGGTATGTGGCCCTACCTTCGCGACTTTCGGAACCTGGTGCAGATGGTGATGTTCAACATCGGGCTGACGAAAGAGAGGCCGCAGTTTGATCGATTCACCATCGAAGAGAAACTTGAGTATTGGGCGCTGCTGTGGGGGCAGGTCGTGATGGGAACTACGGGCTTTGTGATGTGGTTTCCCCTGGTCGTGACTGCGGTCCTACCCGGTGAGGTATTTCCTGTGGCCCAAGCCCTGCATCGCTGGGAAGCGATCCTGGCCGCGCTGGCCATCCTCACCTGGCACATGTACCATGGGTGCATCAAGGACGGGAACCGGAGCATTTTTACTGGCACGATGTCCGAGGCAGAGATGCAACACATGCACCCGTTGGAATACCAGCGCATCCTCGCGGCCCACGAGTACCTGATCAGACTGGCGGCAAAGGATGTCCTGGCGACCTCGGAGGCTGTCGTGAGAGAACAGCGGGAGCACGAACTGCTCGCCGTAGCGGAAGACTAGGCCAGACCAGCCCCGCAAGCGACGGGACGCTAATGTTCAATGCCCAACCAGCCCCTGTGCCGTGGATGGCATAGGGGCTGGTTGGGTTGTGTTCTCTTCAGAAACGCAGAGCGCCTGCCACTCTTTGATAAATGGACGGGTGCTATGCCGAGATCACCGCAACCAAGACACACATGCGGACTTGGACACAATAGGGGCTCCAACAATCCGACACTGCAGGCGCTCTGCTTGTCTTTCGTTTGGCGCGGTTACGCAGGTATGCTATCATATGCAACCTAATAACGGCGGGATTACGCTGTCTACGCATTTCGCGCTGCCTACATCGGTCCGGCAGCGGCGAGCGGGTGGGAATGAGCAACTGAGCCTTGTCCAGAATGAGTGGCGGCCTGGCGACAGTCAACATCTTTGTCAATGTGTAGATACCTGTCCATGCCGCCGATCGGCAGAAGCACACATTTGCACGGCAAATGGGTCGTGTCAGGGGGATCAGGAACTGCTTCCAGCTGACATCAGGGGTCTACCGATATGCTTCCCGGCGGTGTCTGATGCGGAATACTCTCACGGCCTTTTCGCTCCCATCAATCTCTTAGATGACTCGATAGTCTCCGATTCGAATCCGCCAGTCGTTCTCCGAGCCGCTGAGCTTGCGACATCCTGGAGGCCTCGGGTCCTCGGAAAGAGCAAGGATGCGAGGAACGATACGATGGAAGGTCTCCACTGGAAGCCTCTTCAAATCACGCTCCGCTGCCCTTTCGAGGTAAACCTCATACACTCGGGGGATACTCCTCCAGGAAATCCTCTAGTCTCCTGAAGTTGAGGGGCGTTCTTCTCATCTCCTTGAGTGTTTCCAGATCGTCCAGATCCTCCAACCGCTCTAGCATCTCCTGATACTCCTCGATATCCAGGATCACTGCGGCTGGCTGACCGTCTCGGAGAACGATCTCTGGGGAGCGCTTCCTAACCTTGGCACTCTCGCTACTGGTCACAATAGCCTCCTTCATCTGGGGTCACGTGACCGTGTCCTGACCTCATCCATTCGAACAACTGACCATGGCATGGTTTCGTCCTGGCTCTATCCTACTACAACACCGTCGCGCTGTCAAACACGCAACCAGGAGCATACTCGAACCAAGACTGTGTGCTGGCCTAGCAGGTGCATACAGCTTCGTGCTGCCAGATCTAGCCCGGCGGTGGCGGGAAGAGGGTACGATATGAGTGAGCGAGCTTGCTGCGGCTACACCGAGACCGACACAGCCACGAAACGGGCCCTGCTGATAGTTCCTCGCCAGCGGGCCCTGGCTCTGAGCGGGTCAAGACCATCCTTTCCAAGTTGACCGATCAGGGCTCTTGGCGTATAATCTCCGAGTAATGAGGCTTATGCTGGCGATACAGTCCGAAGCGGCATTGAGGACGGGCCATTGTAGCGGCGACTGGAAGATCATCATGAGTGTAACAGTCAAAGAAGAAGTGATCAGTATCATAAACGATCATCAAAAAGAGATCAGAGATCTTGGGGTCAAGCGCTACGGCTTGTTCGGTTCCCTAGTTCGCGAGGAAACTACGGAGCAAAGCGACATTGACATCCTTGTCGAGTTTGAGCCTGGTCAAAAGACGTTTGACAACTTTATGAAGCTTGCTTTCTTGCTCGAAGACCTCTTGGGAAGGGACGTGGACTTGGTGACTGCAGAATCATTGAGTCCGTACATCGGTCCACACATCCTAAGAGAGGTGGAGTATGCCTCGATCGGTTCGTGAGTACCTGAAGCACATCCTCGACGAGACCGAGTACCTGATGGAGAGCTCGCAAGGTATCCGCAAGGAGCGGTTTCTTGAGGACCCGACACTACAGAGGGCCTTTGTGCGGAGCATTGAGATCATCGGGGAGGCGGCGAAGCAGATACCTGACTCGTTTCGGCGGCAATACCCTGAAGTAGAATGGCGGGCAATAGCGGGGATGCGAGATCGGTTGATCCATGCATACTTTGGCGTGGACTATGAGATCGTGTGGGACGTGGTCGCCAACAAGATACCGGTTCTTGCCCAACAAGCCAAGCAGATGATTGAGCAGGAAGCGGACTGATACCAATCCAATTGTTGCTCGTCGATTCTGGCTGCCGTTCATCCTGAGGCAGTGCACCCCCCAAAAAAGAAGGACAAGTGCTACTGGCTTGCGCACCGGCTGGCTTACCAGCCGGACAGTAGGTTTGTCCTCACCCACACGGTATGCTATCAGACGCAACTTATAACGCAGGGTTCACCTTGTCTACCTGTTTCGTGCTGCCAAATCTGGTCCGGCAGCGAGGGAGAGCGAAATGAGCGCCGACTCGGCGATGGAGGTTTCTTGCCAGCACAGGCAGTCCATGGTATGATGGGGCGGAAAATCGGAATTTCTTCCTGGGAGGATTGAGATGAGTTCGGTGAACATCCAACTCCGGCGCAAAGGAATCCTCACGCTGCCCGTGAGCCTGCGGCGGAAGTACAACCTGGACGAAGGCGATGTCTTTACTCTTGAGGATCTGGGGGATGGTTCCTTTCTGCTGATTCCCCAAGTCTCTAATGTCGCGCGTCTCGGCGATCGCGTGGCGGAAGTGATGGCTGAGGAAGATGTAAGCCTGGAAGATATGCTGGAGGCGTTGGACGAAGAGCGACAGGACTACTACCGGCAACACTATGACCAGCCCTGAGCTTTTCTTTGACAGTAGCGCCCTTTTCGCCGGTATTGTCTCTGCTAGCGGCGCAAGCCGTGCCCTGCTGCTCCTGGCTGAAGCTGGACAGGCTGCAATCACCGTTTCCGAACAGGTTGTGGCAGAGACGGAGCGGGCCGTTGCTCGCAAGATTCCCCGGGCCTTGCCCGAGTTCCGGGAAGCCATCCGTGCTACTAGCCTGCGTATTGTCCGAGATCCCTCGCCGGACGAGATAGAAGGGTACGCGGACATCATCGCCCATCAGGCAGATGTTCCCATTGCCGTGGCAGCCATGCAGAGCAAGACAGACTACCTCGTGACCCTCAATCGTCGCCATTTCATTGATGATCCGGCCGTGGCCGACCGTTCAAAACTCCGCATCGGTACGCCAGGGAATGCACTTGCCTGGGTGCGGCAATACTTGGCAGAGACAGTAACCTAAGTGGTGACCGGGGCCTTGACCATCAAGCCAGACGCGGAGCCCAGGCTGCACAACCAGGAAGCTATCTGTGCAGCTGTGGCGGCTCTTTGCCTGTTTGTACTCACCCTCACGGTATGCTATCAGACGCAACTGATAACAGCGGGCTCACCTTGTCGGTCTGTGTCGTGCCGAATATGAGGCAGAAGGTGAACATCCCAGAGCGCCAACCGGCGGCCTCTGCCAGATCGAGACCTATGTGAGTGCTCGGGCAATCCAAGTATAGCCATGCTGGCCAGCCGATGGCGTCTCCTCCCGGTAGTCACTGCCCACTACACGCCACATGCCCTGGATCCTCTGTGCAATAATTCCTTTCGGCTCGACCCGGTTTGACTTTCTGGCCATAATGGCTATAATAGCCTTATCCAAGAAGGGAGGCGAACCATGGGTGTAGTTAGCGTAAGCAAGCTGAAGGATGCGCTTTCGGAGTACCTTAACCGGGCAGCCTATGGTGGCGAGCGTATCGTCGTGGCCAGCCGGGGCAAGCCCAAAGCTGCGGTGATCAGCGTGGCTGATCTCGAGCTCTTGGAAGAGCTGGAAGATGCGCAAGCGGCGCGTGAGGCGCTGGCGGCCTACCAGGCAGGGGAGACGGTACCCTATGAAGAGTACCGGGCCGACCTGGTGGCCGAGGGCTTGCTGAATGAATGAGCCTCAACGGCGCTGGACGATTGTCATTGACCAGCAGCCCCAGAAGGAAATGCGCCGTCTGCCGAGCGACCTACGACAGCGCATGGACAGGGTCATCCTGGCACTGGCAGAGGATCCCAGGCCAGCTGGCTGCAGGCCTGTGAAAGATGCTCCTCGGGGTACCTACCGGGTGAGGGTCGGAGCCTACCGGGTGATCTATACGGTGCTTGATTCTGAGAAGGTCATCGTTGTGGCCAGGGTGCGCAGGCGAGACGAAAGCACCTACCGAGGGCTGTGACTCCTGGACCCTCCGCCGAAAACCTGTATGCTACCATGACCCGACGCGCTGCGGCACTCCCTGTGGAGAGGGAGAAAGGGAGTCACGCCATGGCACTGTTCACGGAAGTGCGTTCCCGGGCCGTTTTGCTACCACCTGACAGGTATGCTATAATCCATCCATGCGCCTGACCCATCTCTCTCTGCACAATTTCCGGAATTACGTCCGTCTGGACCTGGATCTGCCTCCCGGCGTCAGCCTGTTGCAGGGCGACAACGCCCAGGGCAAGACCAACCTGCTGGAGGCCATCTACTACATGGCAACCAGTCGCTCGCCCCACGCCGGCGCCGACCGCGAATTGGTCAACTGGCTGGCGGTCGAGCAAGAGCCCCTGCCCTACGCTCGCCTGGTAGGCAAAGTGGCAAAGGCGACGGGCGAGAGTACCATCGAGATCACACTGACCCAGCAGGCCAACAACGGCGCGCGC
>JBFFCR010000123.1:0-9811 GCA_041559855.1 Anaerolineae bacterium
CGGACTCGCGGCTGCCAGCACGGACTCCGTGCAAGAATCCCAGGTGGGCGTGGACCGGGTTGGGCTTGGTGCGGACCTTGAATCCCTGGGCTGTCAGGAACTCGACCATGTCCCGGTGGTTGGCAGGCGTCACATCGTCATGATACTCCATGACGATATGGTCGATCTTGCTAAAGATGGAGGCCGGCGCCTTGAAGAGGATGTCGTACTCGGCTCCCTCGCAATCCAGTTTGAGCAGGTTGCAGTGCGCCAGAGATAGCCGCTCGAATGCATCCTCCAACGAAAGACAGGGAACCGACAGCGCGGCACCTTCGTCCGCTGCTTTCCCGGTGCTGAACTGCAGAGGCTCTCCGCTGGAGATGTCCAGGGCAAGCTCGCCGGTGCGGCCCGCGATCGCTTCAGGAAATGCGCGGACGTTGGTCGCCTGGTTGAGTTGGAGATTGCTCTCCAGCAGGCTGAACGACTCGGGGAAAGGCTCAAAGGCGTAGACCTTGTTCGTAGGATGTCCCAGGGCCGCAACCAACGAAAAGTCGCCGATACCGGCCCCGATGTCGATCACCGTCCAGCCATCGCCGATCTCGGTGCCGTACCGCTCGTAGAAGCGGTCCAGATAGGTCTCTTTGACAATCCAGACGTCCATTGGCCCTCGCACCCGAAACTGAACGCCACTCTTGCGGAGCCGGATCAGGCTCGGTCGCGACAGGTTGGCTACGAGAAAGAGCCGGATTGCCAGCGGCCAGTTCCGGATGCCGAGTACCAATCTGCCGATTGAGGCGAGATAATAGCTGTACTTGCGAATGCGCTTCAAGGGGTCCTCCTGTTGGCAAGGTCAGGGCTTGGCACGTCCGTCGAAGCCGATTGTACCACAGAGGCCTAGATCTGCAAAACCATGCCGAAACCGCGAGGGAGGAGCAGGCTGGGCGTCTACGCCGATCTGAGCAGTTCGGATAGAATCAGCAGCGCTGCCCCCTTGTCCAGGGGCTCGTTGTTGGAGCCGCACTTGGGGCTCTGATTCGAGGAGGGACAGACATACGGCCTGATCTCGCGAAATCCGATCTGAACGGGAGAAGTCAATGGAAACTGGACATAATGATACCTCCATCCAGTTGACTGAGACACGGATCAGAGGATCTCACACATCCTGCAGCCACATATCAAAGGGGCTCTGGGTCTCACGTCGCGTTCGACCCTCCCCTATCTCACTTCACATGGGCTGCCTAGCGCGCTCGATCAAGCGCTTTGTGCTGACCAACCTCCGACAGGCCCTGCAGTATGTGGACAAGTATTGCGCCAGTGGCCGCCACTAGATCAACGCCAGGTTCTGGATGAGCTGCGTCAAGCCCTCGGCCACAGTAGAAGGTTCACTATGGCCAGGCGGCATATTCACCACCTACAGCCCAAAAGTCACCCATTCTTCTGAATGATACTCGAACAAAATCCGGAGGATTGACAGCAAACTGCCGGCATGCTATAATGGAGTTGTCGCAGGATAGCCTACGTTGTTCCAGTGACGCGCTCAAGTCGCAAAGGGAGAGAGGTTTCCACCCTTTCACGGCCGATCACAGGCGACCTTCACGGAGTTCTACGCAGTACGCCATCGCCTTTCCCGATGCAGTGTAGCCACAGCCGGAAGGCTCTTCTTGTCACATGGTTTAGGGGGAGAACACCCCAAGAATCTGTGGCGTCCAGGAGGAACATCCCACTGGCTGATCCGAGGGTCCCACCGCTGCACGTTTACGTCCTGGGGCCACCCAGGGTAGAGTGGGTGGGCCAGCCCCTGGCCGTTCCGCGCCGTCAGGCACGTGCCCTGCTCTTCCACTTGGCCTCCTCGGAGCAGACTGCCTCGCGGCAGGCTCTGCAGTTCCTGTTCTGGCCCGACATCCGCGAATTGGACGCACGCCGCTACCTTACCCGCCTGCTGACCCACCTGCGACGCGCTCTGCCGGTGCCCGAGGTGCTGCAGGCGGCAGGCGATCGCGTCGGCCTGGACATGCTCCAGACCTGGTCCGACGTGGTGGAGTTTGACCGGTTGTGCGCGGTGAAACACTCCTACCACCGATCTATGGCCCTCCAAGAGGCGGTGGCGCTCTACAGCGGTCCCTTTCTGGCTGGATTTTCTCTGCCAGGCAGTCCCGAGTTCGAGGCCTGGAGCCTACAGGAACAGTGCGCCCGGGAGCGGCGCTACCTGGAAGCTCTGGATTCACTCATCGAGGATTGCACTGTCCGAGGAGCTTACCATGAGGCAATCGCGTACGCCCAGCGCTACCTGGAAACCGACGAACTGGCCGAAAAGGTACATCGCTGCTTGATCGAACTCTACGCTCTCGACGACGACCGAGGCGCGGCCCTGCGCCAGTTTGAGCGCTGCGCGACTATCCTGGAACGGGAGCTTGGCGTCAGCCCTCTACCAGAAACCCGGATGGCCTATCAGGCCGTCCTGCAGGGCAGGCAGGCGGCACGGGCAGTACCGATGCCTGTGCCACCGCCAGTATGGACGACTTTCCCCAGCCTGCACGCACCTCTGGTGGGCCGCGGCGAATCGTTGAGCCGCTTGCAGCAAGCGTCCGATCAGGCACGGCTGGGCCACGGCAGTGTGATCTTGATTGCAGGCGAGCCAGGCATCGGCAAGTCGCGCTTGCTACAAGAGTTTGTCACCGGCCTACGGGATCAGGCTACGGTGGTGTCGGGCAGCAGTCACGAGCCCGAACGTGGCCTGCCCTACTGGCCCCTGGTGGAGGCGTTGCGGCCCTATGCCTCAACCGCCAGCCTGGCCGTGCTACAGGTCGAGCCGCTCTACCTGGCCGAGGTGGCGCGCCTCTTGCCGGAGGTGCGCACCTGTCTGCCCGATCTGCCTACGCTTTCTCCAGCAGAATTGGGCCAGGATCAAGGACGCCTGTTCCTGGCCCTGGTCCAGTGGCTTCGCAGTCTGGCTGCCCGGAGGCCACCTCTGATCCTCTGTCTCGACGACCTGCACTGGGCCGACGAAGCAACACTGTCGTGGCTCGGCTATCTGGTCCGTAGGGTACAGATGGCGCCCATCCTAGTCATAGGAACCTACCGCATCGAGGAAGCTGGCGCTGTGTCTTCGCTGCGTACGCAGCTGATGCGGCAGGGCATCCTGCACGAGATCGTACTCGAGGGCCTACCCTTGTCTGAGGTAGTGCGCTTGGTCCGGCACTTTGCCGACCAGACGGGTGGCGCCAACAAGTTCAGCCGACGCCTGCACCGCGAGACGGGCGGAAATCCCTTCTTTCTGCTCGAGACCCTGCGAGCTATGTTTGAGGCCGCTATCTTGTGGCAGGATGAAACCGGCTGGAGTACAGGCCTGGATGAGACGACGGAGGATTACCGCGAGCTGCCACTGCCCGACACCGTGTGCCAGGCCATTCGGGAACGCCTGAGCTGCCTAGGCCTCCAGGCCCGCCAGGTGTTGGAGGCTGGTGCGGTCATCGGGCAGCGGTTCGACCTGAATGTGGTTCGTCAAACAAGCGGCCGCCGCGACGAGGAAGTGGTTGATGCGCTGGAGATGCTCTCGGCTCGTCAGCTGATCTCGGAAAACGCTAGCACGTATCAGTTTGACCATGACCTCATCCGCAACATCGTGTATCGCGACCTCAGCGCTGGGCGCCGGCAGCTGCTCCATCGCCGGGCTGCTGCAGCTCTGCTGGGACACCGAGCCCACGACGCAGGTGCCCTGGCCCGGCACTTTGAACAAGCCGGGGACCTGGCGCAGGCTGCCTACTATGCCCTCCAGGCCGGTGAGCGGGCCAGGGACGTGTTTGCTCACATTGAGGCTCACGCCTACTTTGACAAAGCCCTGACCCTGCTGGAAGGGGAGGCGGGCCACCTGCGCAAGCCGAAGGAGATTGCCGCCAACCGGCGTCTGCGGATCCAGGCGCTCTACGGGCGGGGCTGGGCGTTCCGCTTGCTGGGGGACATGGACGCCTTCAGCCATGACTCGGAAGAGATCGCCCGTCTGGCCGGTTTGTTGGGTGACCAGCGGGAGTTGGCCCACCTGTATTGGCGGGAGGCGCACACCTACCGCTGGTTCTGCCGCTACGGTCAGGCCCTGGCGGCCGCCGAGGAGGGGATCCGGTTAAGCCGGGCTATTGGCAAAGTCTGGCTGGAGGCGATCTGCCAGCGAGAGAGTGGGATGGCGGCCAGAGCCATGGGGGACTATGCAAAAGCGCAAGCCGCCCTGGAGCGGGCTCTGGAGTTGTTCGCGGACCTGGGCGACATTGAGTATGAGATCCATTCGTTGGGAAACCTGTCTACTCTGTGGTGGCTCCAGGGCAAGTACGATCGAGCGCTGGATCTGGCCCGCCGGGAGTTGGCCCGTTGTGAGCAAGTGGGTTCACCCTTCGATCGGCGCCTGGCTTTGGGGGACATGGGCGCGGCCGCCGCAGCCATGGGCGATGCGGATCAAGCCCGACTGTGGCTGGAGGAGAGCCTGTCTATCGCCCAACAGATCGCCGACCGGACACAGGAGATCCTGTGCCGGGGCCATCTGGGCTGGCTGTACGTGCAGACGCGGCAGCCCACACAAGCGCTGGAGCATCTGCGCGGCGCCCTGAACCTGGCCGAGCAGGTTGGCTCGCGCACCGAGCAGAGTTGGCTGCACTTGGGGCTGGTCGAGGCGCATGGCCTGGCCGGCGACGGATCGCTGGCGGCCAATCATGGCCGGCAGGCGTTGAGGTTGGCCGATGCGCATGGCCGGGCTTATGATCAGGAACTGGCACGGCTGGTCTGGGCCGGGCTGGAGGAGGGCGACGGGTGACTGGGCCGATCTGTAGACATTCTGTAGACACTCTTGTGCTATGCTGCTACTCAGAAAAGGGTAGCAGCGTTTGCTTTTGCCAGGCTACGAGTTCTGCTCAAGGCGCTGCGCTGGGAGCCGGTGTAAAGGCAGAGCAGGGTGATTGGCCGACGTTACGAGTCATCAGGAGAAACTACCCGATCTAAAGGAGGTTCGTATGTCTGAGAAGTTCATTTCGTTCCCTCGTCTAGCCCGCAAAGGATTCCACGTGTCTATCCCGCTTATGGATGAGGCCACCTGGAAGCGCTTTGCCACCCAGGACCCGACCATTCCGCGGACCTTTGCCCGTCTTCGCGAGTATGGGCGCCTGCTGTACGGTCCACGGCCGCGCAAGTTTCCCAGGATGGTCAGGCAGCAGCCCAGTGTCGGGTCGATACGGAGCCTGTACGAGGAATGTGGTGAAGCCGCCTGGCAGCGCTTCTTCCTCGGCTTGGGCAACCCGAACCTCACCCCCGCCCAGCGCGATGGCATTGAGGCCGACATGGACGCCGATATGCCCGACTTTGATCTCAGCATCGATACGGACCACTTTATCCTGCGCTGGACCAACTCCAGCGCCCATGCAGCGGACAATATCGCCGACAATCGCATCGTCAGCGGGACGGGCGAGCATTTGGAGGAGGCGTGGAACATCTATGAGGCAGCCTTTGGCCGCCCACCCTACGTACCGGTCAACTCGGACAAGATCGAGGTGGTCTTCTACGACATCGGGGGTCCAAACGGCGTGGCTTCGCCTCCAGACGGACCGATTCAATTGAACAGCGTTTCATGGGTGACCACGGAGGGACTGCACAAGCCGGTTTCGGCCCACGAGCTCTTTCACAAGCTGCAATACGCCTTCGGCTACCGAACCTCCTGGAACCTTGTGGAGCCGTACCTGTGGTTCTCCGAAGGCACAGCCTCGTGGGCGGAGGTGTTCATCTGGCAACGGGTGAGCCGGGACACCAAGATCACGAGGATGTTCACCAACCCCGATCTCAACCTCTACGATGCTTCGTACAGTGCGCTGCCGTTCTGGATCTTTTTTGAGGCGCGACAACGGAGCGACGCTGAGGACAATCCCATTCTCCACTACCTCAGCACCATTGAGCCGAATGGAGACATCGAGGGCGCCCTGGAAGAGGTTATCGACGAGGAATGGGCCGCGAACAACGTCTTCGGCCAGCTGGATACCTTCTACGCGCTGTTTGCCCGAGACCGGCATATTGGGCACTGGCGATCAGGCCCGCTGGGTGGCTTCTACCCGAGCATCTTGGCGCCCGACGATACCGAAGTCACGCCAGACCTGAGGGTTACGCAAGTGGCGTTGGGGCTCTCAGATACGTATACTGCGAACGAAAGTGTCTCGCCTCTGGGCAGCGACTACTATCGCTTCAGCCTGGAAGCCGACGCCGACGGCCAGCTTTTCTCTCTGTCGGTCGACGGCGAACGTGGTGGAGACTTTTCCTACTATCTGATCTGGGAAAAGGATGGCTCTTGGATGAACGCCGCGTTTTCGTCCGTTAGCTCCGGCGCCTTTAGCCACGCGGAGGGGGTGAACCTGACCAATGCCGACGCTGTAGTGCTGGTCGTCTCTGGTCGAGGGGCTGGTGGCAACTACACACTCAACACCTCGGTCCAAGGGATTTGGGTGCGTGTCCAAGACCACCGGCCTGGACGACCACTGATTGAGCAAGTGAGGCCTCCTCTGGCGTAGTCGTAGAGGCTCGAGGAGCTGCAGGTCAAGGTCAAGGAACTCGAGGCGAGGCTACCGAAAGGCAAGTAGCTGTTCATCGCGCAAGATGTACGGAAGTCAAGGTCTCCGACGTCTCTTCGGCAGAAAGCCGCCCGGCGCTTTTCCGCCCTCGGCCGGGCGGCCGCCTGCCCCGGGAGTGACTTCAGGGCATCCGGCAGTAGAGCAACTTGATGATGATACGCCGTGATCATCGGACCTTGGCCTGAGCGCTGATGGTAGCCCATGCAATCCGACTCGCCGGAAATGAACTGCGCCAGTGCAAGGGAAGGCACGTGATGGTTCCGACGGCTTACATATCCTTCCTAGTACGGTTGTGGTGCGAGGAGAGACCAGGATATTCAGAGAGCACAGCCGCGTGGCAGGGTGAGGTCGAGCATATCCAGAGCGGCCGCCGTTTGACTTTCGACAGCCTAGACGACCTGCTGGACTTCCTGCGCCGGCAGGTCACTGACCTCGAGAATGGCCGGCCAGAGGACCAGTGAACTGGGAGACAGATTGGCGAAACCGAGATCGCACGGGAAGTCGTGAGCGAAGGGAGGGGAGCTACCGTCAGATAGCGGCTCGGCGTGATCACTGATGCCACGCAGTCGGAGTGGCGGTGGAATCTGAAGATGTTGGAGGTCTCGGGCTGTCCTCCCGGGGTAAATGGGGGACTTGAATATTCTAGACACTTGAAAGGAGGCAGTGGGCATGACAGTGGTATGTGATTTTACGGTGGTGCAGGATGGAACGCCGGCCCCGATCCTCGCGCGGGAGGTGTGGACGAGATCCTTCGACACCAGAGCACGTGTCGGCGACTCTCAAGCGCTCCTGATATTCAACGTCCGCGATCTCAGCGGCACTGCGCTTCATCCTCTCGTCAACGGCCGTGAAATCGGGGACCTGCGAAGCTACGAGGGGACTTCAGACAGAAACTGGTACTCTCAGACGCTCGTCTTCGACAGCAACTTTCTCCATTCAGACGAGCCGAACATCCTCAGTATCCAGGCAACGGTTGAGTCCGGTGATTTCCGCCTCAAGGACATAGTCTGCTTCTTCAAACAAGACGTGTGAAAGTAGGGGTGTGCTGTGCGTTCCCGCACCAGGGTCGGGCTAGGTCAGCGCTTGCTTTGGGAGGCTCCTGTCAGTCACCTTCCCTTCAGACTGCGTTGTTGGCCAGACCAGCTAGAAAGGAAAATAACATGTCCACACAGCAAGAAGACCTGATTGGCCGGTTTCTCTTGAGCATGGTACCGCCGAGGCTAATGTGTGCCTACAGAACACTGACCCAACTAGAGTATCCCATGTCGGACAAACGCTCATTGGCGCTCATGCTGGACGAGCTCAAGGCCGGCAAGGGCACGGAAGGATGCGAGTTGACAGCCATCGATTTGATTCACACCAGCTTGGAGGCTGTTGATTTCCCCATCGAGAATCCTCAGAGCGCCCTGGAGAAATTCCACCACAGACTTGCCCGGCAGCATGGCCTCTGGGAACCTTCGGACCCTCGCGATTTCGTAGCTAGCCCATCTATCAGGGACATCTACGAGAGAACCTTTGGCAGGATTTGTGCCGATGAAGCCATCGCGGCTTATGAGGAAGCCCTCCTTGGCGGCCGCAGTGAACTTCAGGCCGTCCTTGCTGGTCATTGGGCAGGTGAGGAGTGTCAGCGGCGAGTCGCCCAGTCTTTGCGGGAATTCATCTCGCGCGGACGCGAACCCAGGTCAGGGCGGTGGCCCTGGTTCTAAGGGTCGAGCTGATATGCTCTGGCCTGGAATCACACTGAAGGCGGCAGGACAGAGAGGATTCTGCCGCGGGATGCGCGTTTCTACACTCGAGATCCACGCCCAAGCCAGCGGTGAGTATCTGGGCTAGACCAAACCCAACACCAGAGGCTGGGCAATCAAAGCATTTCTGGGTAGCGCCGACCTAACTACTTCTTGCACTTGGCCAGGGCTCCAGGTTCGTAGAGCCCGGCTGCTTGGTGCTGGGGAAGACCGCAGCCGGAGGGCAGCAGCAGGGGGCGGTCCAGCTTTCCGTACCGCGCTCGCCAGGCCGGTGGCCGCATCAGGCTTGCTGCGCGACCTCGCGCACCCGCTGGCGCAGGCCGGAGAGGTGGACGGGCCGACGCGGGTCGGAGGTTTGGGGGAAGATCACACGCAGGGTTGCCCCTACGGGTGGGCTCGGGCTGCTTCGAGAGGCTCAGCATGCTTCGACAAGCTCAGCATGCTCCGTTGGAGAGTTCGGAGCTTACTTGGTCCTGAGCAGTTCGGATAGAATCAGTACGGCGGCGCGCTTGTCCAGGGGGTCGTTGTTGGAGCCGCACTTGGGGCTCTGGATGCAGCTCGGGCAGCCGTCCTCGCAAGGGCAGTCGCGGACGGCCTCGTAGGTGGTGCGCCATAGATCTTCCAGCAGGTCGAAGCCCTTCTCGGCGATGCCCACGCCCCCCGGGAAGGCGTCGTAGATAAAGACGAGGGCCGTGTTGGTGTCGGGATGGTAGGGCGTGGAGAGCCCGCCGATGTCCCAGCGGTCGCACATGGCAAAGAGGGGCAGCAGGCCGATGGCGGCGTGCTCCACGGCGTGCAGGCCGCCCGCGGGGTCGAGCCGGCGGCGCTTGACCTGGGCCAGGATCTCCAACGGCACCTCCCACCAGAGCGCGACGGTGTCAAAGGTCTGGGCCGGCAGGTCGAGGTCTTCCATCCCCAGCACCTCCTCGCGGAACTGCTGCACCCGGCGATAGCCGATCACGCGCTGGGTGACCCGCACCTCGCCGAGGTTGGCCCGGGTTGCACCGTGCTGGCGGCGGGCCACGGCGCGCAGGATGCGCACGTCGTTGAGCTCGCGGGGTTGGGTATAATAGTCCACGCGCACCGGGTCGAGGATGGCATGCCCCGCATCGAGGTCGAGCTCGCGGACGAGAAAGGACTCGCCCTGGTGGAGGTAGATGGCGCCGGGATGGACGCGAAAGAGGGCGCTGGTGCCGTCGATCTCTTCCAGGGTGCGGTAGTCCTGGGCGGCATTCAGCAGGGCCATGCGCGAGCCAGCCATGGCGCGGAGGGAGACCTCCTGGGCGGGGTAGGCGCCGGGCCGGGGGTACCAGCGGTCCTGCGCCGGCCCGGGGCGGTACTCTAGCTCGCCATCGTTCTCCAGCGCGATCATGGCCCCGACGAAACCGGAGCCAAAGAGGGTCTCGTCGTCACCGCGGTCCAGGCCCGGAGGCAGCGGTGGCCTGGGGCGCGAGGATGCCGGGGCACGCGGGGGCGTGCGGCGCTGGCTGGGGC